>JAGGRV010000615.1 GCA_021159445.1 Deltaproteobacteria bacterium
ATACAACAAAAAATCCTGTTAATTTTTGTTCAACTTATTTATCTCCCGTTCCTTAGCAGGAGTGAAGTAATGTGAAGCAAGATATTCTTCGCACATGTATAGATCCGTCAGGGGTTTTTATTTGTGCCCTTCACCAACCATCTTACAAAGTCGCAAACCTCAGGCAGACTGACACCTTGGCTGTGCTGGGCCACGATTCAGACGGCAATGCAATCAATAACCAGGCCAACTTTCCACGGGGCGACCTTGCTATTAATAATGCGAGCCGGGTCTGTGAGATCCCCAATGCCTTTCCTTTCTGGGGTGCTACGTATATCCTTTATGACCAGGCCAGGCAATTCTCAAAATGCCCGGAACAATTCAGATTCACAAGATGCGATGAGGAATCGGATAAGCCTTCGCCATTACTGAAAGACCTGTTGAACGGGTGCTTAAAAGGTTCGAACAAAAAGATATACTCCCTGAAAGATCTCCCGAGGTCTGTTCTTTTATCTCTGGCCCAGACATCCAAAGACCGTGAGCTCCTCAAGGCCATCGCACATTTGGCATGTAAGTTCGAATTGGACAGTAACCAGGACCCGGTCGGTGTAAAATATGAAAATGACAAACAAGGCCGACCCAAACTGGTTCTATTTGACCAGGAGCTCTTTGAAGTGCTTGGTAACAATATAGCCTGTCCGGATAATTATAAACTGGCCACGGTATTAATACCCGGAATTCAGGGAACCAGCCCGATTGTCGGCGAGTACGCATCTGGATCTCAGACACACATATGGGAATATCTCAGAGCAGACAGCTACATCCCATGGGGTCATTATGCATCTAATATGGCCCACGACTGTGTGAGGTACAGGGCAAAGGAATTGCTTCCCGAAGATGTGACTGGCCTGCGTCACCTCTATTACCAGCGGGTCTATACTCAAATGGCCCTCAACCTCAATATTGCGCAGGGAATTGCCCGGAAAGACAAGAATACCTTATCAGCCCCTGAACTTGAATCCTTGAGGCAGGCGGTTGTAAAAGAAGTTGCAAATAGACTGGAAAAAGGAGAAGAGTTACCTTACACAGCCACCCTTTGGGGCTGGAACTATGGTTTTGATTTCTCTCCATCAGGATACAGATTACATGCATCTCACCAGCAAATTCATCAGCAGTTTGCGCTGATACCTCCCAATGTGAAATCCATAGACACGGAGGAGGCTGGCTCAAAATCAATCCCCACCTATGCAGTGGGAGACCAGGTGGCGCTTTTTACAGCTCTTTATGAAAAGTCATATGGCCAGCCCTTTTTTAAGACCTATTTAAGGGCAATCCGTTCTAATAAACGACTGGACAAGAAAGAGGACCTGGCATCAAGCCTGATTGTATACGAAGATGAAAACGTCATGGTCCATATTCCCAAAGCCCAGCGTTCCCAGGGCGAAGTCCGGATTATGACCACTTGCCCTGTGGGTAATGTACTTGATGCAGGCCCGGAGGTCCGAAATTCCCTGGACCAGTGCATCAGACTTGTAATCCGGACTCTGGACAGGCTGGGGGCCCAGATGGTCACGGCCTACGAAATCTCAAAACGCTTCAATAATCCGGATATGGATCAGCGCCTCTTTTACTGCTTTTTGCCCAGACTCCCCGGTTCCCCAGGTGCTTTCAGCGAAAGGCAAGAAAGATGGATCACAGGTCACTATCCGGAAGATTACGCAGAGGCCTTCAGAAAAGCCATGAAATCAGTCCAGCCTGACTGACGGGAACAATTTCTGATCCGTATGAGGCAGGAACAGGCACGAGACATAGTGTTCCATGAACCGCGGGCTATCGCTGAGGTCAAAGTGTGTCATCATCCGTGCGACCTCGTACAGCTCTCTTGTAACAGGCCACGAAACAGCCGAGGCCTTTGCCCCGAGGAGAGAGCTGTTGCCTGCAAAAAAGAAGCGGTCCCTTGGAATATCAGGAAGCAGCCCTATGGTGATGGCCTGGTCAAGATCCAGGTAGCTTCCAAAATTACCTGCCAGTATTACCCGTTCCAGATCTTCAAATCCCATACCTACTGATTCCAGTAATGTATAATATCCGGCAAACATGGCCCCTTTTGCCCTGATAAGATTCTCAATATCTGCCTCTGTGAATACAATATCCTGACCTATGGAAGTAGATTCCGCCTCTATTAATACATATTCCCAGCCATCTCTTCCCGGGCGGACCCTCTTTGTCCCCAGATCGTTATAAAATTTTCCCTGCTGATCCAGCACACCTGCCATGAAAAGTCCTGCGAGCAGGCTGATTATGCCTGATCCACATATTCCCTTGGCCTTCCTGCCCCCAATGGTCAAGACCATGGGTTCAAACGTCTCGGGATGTATGTGTACCACCTCTACTGCCCCTGTGGTAGCGCGCATGCCGTGCTTTATCCCGCCTCCCTCAAAGGCAGGACCTGCTGAGCAGGCTGCGCAGGCCATCCAGTCCTGATTTCCAAGGACGATCTCTCCGTTAGTTCCTATATCTATAAAGAGCGTAAGCTCCGGATGGTGGTTAAGCCCCACACCTACTACTCCGGCCACGATATCCGCACCAACGTAACTGGCAACACAAGGGCCTAAAAACATGCGCACATGCTCTGGAACATTTATACCTGACTCTATGGCCCTTACCGGAGGAAACTGGGTGGCAACAGGAGTATAGGGTTGGGTCCTCAGGAAACGCGTATCAAGTCCAAGAAGGAGGTGAATCATTACGGTATTTGCAGCTATGGTAATGAGACTTAAGGCATCCTTCTCCCAACCCGTGTTTGAAAAAAGTTCCTCTATGAGCCCATTAAGACATTCAATTATCTTTTTTTGCAGCGTTTTAAGGCCTTCTTCCTTTCTTGCAAACTCTATACGGGAGATGATATCTTCCCCATAACTGATCTGCGGATTGTAATTGGATGCCTCTCCCAGGACCTCTCCGTTTCTAAGATCCGCTAACTGAGCTGACACGGTAGTAGTCCCTATATCCACAGCCACAGCCAGATGCTGGCCTGTGGTATCACCGGGCTCCACACGAATTAGACGACGGACATCTTTTTTTGCGCCCTCCATCAAGCTGACCGTGACTCTCCAGTCGTTGCTCCGGACAGATTCCGGCAGATTAAAGAGGACCTGGTTATCTACCTCCAGTGAAATTGCCTGAAGCCTGCCCTGGGCAACTTCGCGTTTTAGCCTGTCAAGATCACTCACACTGTCCTGAAGGCTTGGCTGAGGCAAGCTAATAACGTGTTTTCGTACTGCAGGATGCAGCTTCCAACTCGTGACTTCACCTTGAGCTTTGATCCACGATGCAGCTTTTCTGGCCGTCGGTCGTCTGAGAACTTTTCGGTCCATCTCAGACTCAACCGGTACACGGACCACCACGTCTGAGACTGGAAAGGTGGCACAGGCTTTCCATCCCCCTTCCGGCAAAGCCTCTCCCTGGACTTGACCTTGTTCCAGGAGAATGCGGCACTTGTTACATACCCCTGCCCCACCACATGAGGAGTTAATATGTACTCCAGCCCTCATAGCTGCCCTTAGCAGATTTTCTGCCTGATCTGCAATTACAGTCACGTTGGCTGGCAAAAAGGTTACATTAGGCATAATTAAATAATCCTATTCCCTCACAATATTATCGGTTTTTTGATATTATTGGCAGAATTGTACTACGTCCAGCAAATTCGAGTTTGTTTTTGGACAATGAATTAGTTCGCACCCTTCTTGCAGGAGCTTCTATAACCATGATAGCATGGTAATACCATAAATTAAGGAGATCTGTAGGTATGAAAATCCTTGTAACCGGCGGGGCCGGTTTTATAGGTTCAAATGTGACTGATGCTTACATAGAGGCAGGTCATGAAGTTATAGTGGTAGACAACCTGTACACAGGAAAACGGAAAAACCTTCATCCTGAGGCAAAATTCTATCTAATGGACATCAGGGCCCCGGAGATACACAAATTACTGGAATACGAAAAGCCCGAGGTGATAAATCACCATGCAGCCCAAATCTCTGTCCCTGCTTCTGTGGAAGACCCCGGGTTTGACGCCTCAGTAAATATCGAGGGTTTTATCAACCTGCTGGAAGGTGCCAGGAGGGTAGGAACACGCAAGGTCATATTCATATCCTCTGGCGGGGCCATCTATGGAGAGGCTGAAGAGTACCCCACCTCTGAGGGCTATCCTCCGCAACCCCTGTCCCCTTATGCCATAGCAAAGGCAGTTTCAGAAAACTACCTTCACTTCTACGAACACCAGTATGGATTGAATTATACTGTTCTACGATATTCCAACATCTATGGCCCGCGCCAGATACCTAATGGTGAGGCAGGGGTAGTGGCCATTTTCATGGACAGATTCCTTGGGAATAAGCCAAGCACGCTCTACCATTTTCCATCTGAACCCGAGGGCATGATCAGGGACTACTGCTATGTAGGAGATATCGTTGAGGCAAATCTTCTTGCCCTTGAGGCGGGAAACAAAAAGGCCATAAATATAGGCACTGGAAAGGAAACCAGGACCCAGGTCCTCTTTGAGACCATATTCGATGTGATTTCAAAAAAACGTCCTCTGGACAACTCTCTCAGGACACCAAACAGGACTTCTGCAAGGCCGGGAGATCTTAAAAAAAGCTGCCTAAAAATAGATCTGGCTGAGGAAGTGCTGGGCTGGAAGCCCAAAACAGTTCTTTCTGAAGGGATTGAACGGACATTGGACTGGAGGGTGGGCCAGTGATTGGGTATTTTATTCAGGCATGAAACAGTCAGTGTCAACTTTCAAAATGGGGATTTTCCAGTTCACTCCCAGGGAAAAAGATATCCATGCCAACTGGGAAAAAGTTGAATCCGCAACCCGTGAAACCGCAGGGGCTGGTGCGGAATTACTTCTACTTCCTGAACTATGGGCAACAGGTCCTCTCGGTGAAGCTGACAAATACCTGGCCCATGAAATCCCTGAACTCCTGTCCAAACTTAAAATTTTAGCAGAAACGAATGGAATCCACATAGTCGGTACACTTCCTGAATTAGCCATAGAGGAATCAGGGGAGAAGCTCTTTAATACTACCTATGTGATCGGACCTGATAATACGTTTCATACATATAGAAAGATCCATCTTTTTGCCCCTATGAAAGAGGACCATGTCTTTAGCCCAGGGGCTGACCCTGCTGCCCTGTGGATACCTCTTAGAAAAACCGAACCGGGGCTTGGCCTGATAACCTGTTTTGACCTGCGCTTCCCGGAACTTGTCCGTCATCTTGTATGTCAAGGGGTGGATTTAGTGCTTTTGTCGGCCCTGTGGCCACTTAGCCGAAGACACCACCTGGAGCTCTTGATAGAGTCAAGGGCTATTGAGAACCAATGTTTTATGGCAGGTGCAAACGCCTGGGGCATGATTGGAGGCACTGAATTTGGTGGAGGTTCTAAGATCATAGGACCCCGTGGGGGAATCCTTGCCAAGGCCTGTGACGGAGAGACAATCGTTTTGGCTGAGTTGGATATGAATGAGATACACTCCGCACGGCAGGACTTCTTTACTGCACATGCACCAAGGTCCTGGTGGCCAAAGGCTAATCCAAAGATACTGGACCTACTTTCTCTGAATATCGCGGTCAATCGAAGACGCAAGGCCGGCCAAAAGATGGTTTTTACCAATGGATGTTTTGATCTCCTGCATGCAGGTCATGTCTCATACCTGGAGTCAGCCCGGCACTTGGGCGACTATCTGGTGGTAGGATTAAACAGCGACAAATCAGTCAGAGAGATCAAGGGGCCGGAGCGCCCTATAAACACCGAAGCAATGAGGGCGCACGTGCTGGCTGGACTTGCCGCTGTAGACTATGTGGTGATTTTTAACGATCCTACTCCTTTAAACCTTATCCAGACCATTGTTCCAAATGTTTTAGTTAAGGGGGCGGATTGGGAAGAGAAAGACATAGTAGGGGCCGAAACAGTAAATAACGCAGGAGGCCATGTAGCCAGAATTCCCTTTGTCCATGATATATCCACAAGTCGCATATTAAAGTTGTAAGCGTTCACAGGGCACCGCATCTGCTTTGTTGTCGGGCACTTGAAGTACAGGAAGTACGTCTGCGTATCCTACGCCTCGCATCTGCAGCACACTGTAAACGCTTACAGCAAAAACCGAGTGACAAAAAATTGTCATCTTTTATGTAAATTGTTTATTTATGCCAAAATTTTGACTATAATTTTATTTTCAGTAATCTGACCTTAGAAGTATTAAGGTTCATCTCTTCTGTATTTTTGTAGCATCTCCATATTTGCTTACTCACTTGTTATCCGATTTCTAAAGGCGTTTGTTATCTTAACTCGCAAGGCATTTCAGAAACGGCTTCAATAACTTAAAACTTTGTTTTTTTAATAAAAATATTTAACAGTATGTGAGTTTGTCCTTGGCGCTTGATCATTTCAAGAAATTACATACCGCTCATTGTAAAGCGGAGTAGCTATTAATTTATACTTCCTTAAGACATAAAGAGAATGCTTATTCAGACCTTTGGTACAAGTGTTGCTTGCTAAAGTATGGATATAATTTGGTTGGACAACTTTCTGGAATATCAGATTATGACAGGAGGAGAGGAAATGAGGGCACTGCCGACACCCTAGGCTATTTCATCTTTTCTCAATTTAAATTATCGAAAAAATAGAAACACGCTGGTTGATATGTCTTCATGAATCAAGCTGAAGCACATAAGGAACCGGTTATCAATATCCATGAACCAAGGAATACGCTAATAGATCTTTTAGTCCCAATGATGGACTTGGCACGATATATTTTGAATGCTAGGAGGGAAAACTATGTTGCTGGTAACGTCAGATATTTCCGGGGACACTTTCTTAGGACATAAGCGAGTGACCGCGAAGACCGCAAAAATACCACTTAAAGATTATACTGATGCTTTTTTCGGCAACGGCAAATCACTCACGCAGGAAAAACGTGAAGAACTGATCCTCAAGTATTCTCCCCTGATAAAATACGTTGCTGGAAAACTCGCCATGCGCCTACCCCCAAACATATCTCGAGACGATCTCATAAGCTCAGGAGTCATCGGATTAATGGATGCTATTGAGAAATTTGATTCATCAAAAAAAATCCGTTTCAAGACTTACGCGGAATTCCGTATTCGTGGGGCCATATTGGATGAACTCAGAGCCCTTGACTGGGTCCCGAGATCTATACGGAAAAAGACTACAGAACTGGAAAAAACATACCAATATCTGGAAAAAGTTCTTAATCGACCTCCCAAAGACAAAGAAGTTGCCAAAGCATTGGGAATCAGCATAGAAAAATTCCACAAATTATTGGATAAAACAAAGAACGTAACCTTCCTTGACATAGAAACTATCCGCAGAAGAATGCCGGACAATAATGAAAAAGATCCCTTTGATTTAATAGGAAACGATAATGAGATAAACCCATTTACCTTATTGAATAAAACCGAGGTAAAAGAAATTTTGGCAAAAGCCATAACTGCCCTCCCTGAAAAGGAAAAAATCGTAGTCTCTCTTTATTACTATGAGGATCTCACAATGCGAGAAATAGGGGAAATCATGGGCTATACGGAATCCCGCATATCTCAAATGCATACTAAGGCCATGTTGAGGCTGAGGGTCCGTTTAGCCTCAATCGCAGAGGAGATCGATGGATAACATTAGAACCGTAAATAGTTCTATTCTCATGCCTTCTCTATTCAGAACTCTCGAACCAACGGTTTAAATTCCGCGAACCCATACAAATAGCCCCTATCCGGGCGCAAATTCTGTATATATTGCATCCTTACAGGTCATCTCAATCTCCCGCTATCTTTCATTTTTACTGGGGACTAAAAAAGATTACAAAGTCCTGTTAATTGAGTTATGATTATGCTAAAAATATCCGATCCGTGGCGCTGCTTTGATTTCCCGAAAAAATAAAAAATATCATTTCCTGATAATATATTGCTGTGACTCAAGATACTTCTATTTTTAAAGATAAAACCGGTTCTAAAGAAGGACCCGCTCTAGAAATCGCCAAACCGGTAGAGGACTCTGGTGATAATAGTCCGCAGCAGGCCGATGCAAACGCAAGAGAGTCACTGGAAAATGACTTTGAAGTGGTACTTTCTGAAGACAAATTATGGGATGAAGGAGATCACCCGGTTGATATCCGGCTTTTTGAGGATAATAATTATAATGAATCAGATGAAAAGGAACTAACACTATCCACGGAAGAGGCGATCCCGCCGGACAAAACGAGCGAGAGCTGTTCACAAGAGGCCGCGGAGGCCAAACTGCCGGACGAAACATCGTGGATTATTTGGACCATAACAGGGGTATCGGGAATTTTCCTCACAGTGGGATTTGTGCTTCTGTGGAATCTTTCGGCCCCGTTTTTTGAGCCACATAGTGCAGTTACAGAAGATATCCCGGACACCTTGGCCAATCATGGTGATTTTAAAACCATGGATCTTGCCCCGTTTCTTATCCCGGCGCAACGGGATAAGAAAATGATCTTTTTTAAATTACAAGTGGAACTTATTGTCTCTGATGCCAAGACAAAGTACGCAATTCAAAAAAAAGAGGCCTGGGTCAGAGACACAATTTCTAGAGAACTCAAGGGTATCGATATAAGCTCAGGTATTCAAGAAAAATTCCTGATGCAATACAGACAACCGATAGTCAGATGTCTAAATCATGAACTTGCACCGCTTAGAGTGGAAGATATCCGGCTCAAGGGTTATTTGATGAAGTAATTTGAAGTAAAAGAGGAGGTTATGTTTGTTTTTTTAGGCATCTTTCATTTCATGGTTTACACTTTTTGCCCTCTTTTTTTTGACCCAGGTTCCAACTACATCCAATCCAAACTTAGCCATGAGCGCTAACCAGACCCAGTGGTAACATCTTAAGCTTTTTCGCAAGAGATCCTCCATAGTGCCATTTGCTGATACTGCGACTTGGTGTAATATTTAGTTAAGGATTGCTCCTTAATGCAAACTGTGCTTATTTTTCCCCAGATCCTAATGCCCTATGAGGCTCTTATAATAGTAAAATGACAAACTCAGTTAATAATAACAATAAACACGATCCTAAAAAAGATGGTTCGCCGCAATCTCCTGATCAAAGTGCGCGTGTCACAAAAAGGCTTTCTAACAAGGAACGTCTCCGTTCTTTCTTGCAGATCTTCAAACGGGACGATCGCGTACTGGTCGTAATAGTAGCTGACCCTGATGCCATGGCCAGCGCCAAGGCAGTAAAAAGATTGCTCAGCCGAAGAGTGGAAGAGGTGACAATTGCTCACAATAATGAGATAAAGCGTGTAAATAATCTTGCAATGAGAGACTTTCTCAAAATTCCCATGCAGCGACTGAGGGGGATAAAGCAGGGTCAATACACCAAATTCGTGCTGATAGACTCCCAACCCCCGCACCACCCGGATCTGGCTTCAATTTCTTATAATGTGGTAATAGACCATCACCCCGTCACTGATGGATGGGATGCCCCCTTTGTAGACATACGGCCGGAATATGGAGCAGTTGCCTCCATGCTCACAGAATACCTGAAGGCCGCTAAAATAAAACCTGCAGTAGCCCTTGCAACGGCACTTTTTTACGGCATCAAAGTCGATACCCAAAACTTTACCAAGAAGACCTCTCCATCTGATATACTCTGTTTCCAATACCTCTTTAAGCAAATCAACCAGCAACTGCTGAATAAGATAGAGACCGCTGATATAAGGCGATCAGAACTAAAATATTTTAAGATCGCCCTGGAAACCATGAAAACCAGCAAAAAACGTATTTATGTCCACCTGGGCCGCGTTGGGAATCCGGATATTCTTGTCGTGGTAGCCGATTTTTTTGCACATATTCATGACATAGGCATGGTCATAATATCCGGCCAGTATGGAGAAAAACTGGTAGTCATCTTTCGCTGCGATGGCTACAAGAGAAATGCAGGCAAATTGGCGTCCCAGGTCTTTGGTAAAATGGGGTCGGCCGGCGGGCACAGGCAGAGTGCCAGGGCAGAGGTCCCCTACAAGAATTTGCCTAATGGTGCAGCCAAAAAATTCACAACAAACACGCTCCTTCGCTTGGTAGTTAAACATCTTGCGTAAACAAATTATGTACACAATCCGGCACATGGAGGGAAGTAAAACATGCCGATCTACGAATATCGCTGTGAAAAGTGTGGAAAGGTTTCTTCTCACCTTGTCCTTAACAAGGACGATTTTTCATCCCATTGCAAACATTGTGGAAGTAACTCAGTCACCAAGTTGATTTCCAGAGTTAATGTACGCCTTTCCGAAGAGACAAGACTGGAAAAATTAGCAGATCCGTCAATGATGGCGGGTCTCGACGAAAATGATCCCAAAAGCATGGCTAAGTGGATGAAAAAGATGGGGGGTCTGGCGGGAGATGACCTTGGTGAGGACTTTGACCAAGTGGTTGATGAAGCCATGGAGGAGGCAGCCTCGGAAGAGGCGGCAGGCGGACCTGACAGTAACGGGCCGGATGAATTCTCCTCTTCTGTGACAGACTCAATGTCTATATAGTGTCTGAACGAAAAGGCCGTTCAGACACAATTTTGAATTCTAAATTCTAAATTTTGAATTTAAAAAAGGCTATAACCTTAATATGTTAATTGTCCATGACGTAAACTGAGAAAGCAAAATTTGGGGTTTCCGTTCAGGCACTAATTAGCTCATTAGAGAACTTTAATTTCAGATTTGTTCACAGGTTAGCAAATGCCAAAAATCTTAGCTATGGTCCTTGCGGGCGGCAGAGTTGATGAACTTGGAGTCCTTACCTTCCTCAGGCCCAAGTCCACAGTACCTTTTGGAGGCCTCTACAGATTCATAGATTTTCCTCTCAGCAACCTCATGCAATCAGGCATCGAGAGAGTCGGAATTCTCAGCCAGTATAGGTCTTCATCTCTAATAGAGCACATCGGGACAGGCGCATCCTGGGACATGATAGGCAGACATCGCGGTATCACTCTTCTGCCTCCCTTTCAAGGCTTGCACGCCTCAGATTGGTATAAGGGCACAGCCGACGCGGTATATCAGAACCTTGACTTTATCCATGCTCACAAACCGGACCTTGTACTAATCTTATCCGGCGACCATATCTATCACATGAATTATCAGAAACTTATTCAATTTCATCTGGACATGGGGGCCGATGTTACTGCTTCCTTTGTTCAGGTTTCTCCGACAGGTTCGTCCAGATTCGGCCTGGCCCGGATTTCTGAGGATGACCCAAGAGGAGGCCGTCTTCTGGAATATTTGGAGAAACCTGCCCACCCTGCATCGAACTGGGCCTCTATGACTATATACCTGTTTAAGACGGAGATTATGGAACAAGCCCTGAAGGAAAACGCCGGAATTGACTTCCATGAGTTTGGCAGAGACATATTCCCCGCAATAATGAGCAAACATAAGGTATATGGTTACAAATTTCACGGCTATTGGGGATACAGCCGCACCCTTGAGGAATACCGGACCGCCAACATGGCTCTCTTGGGAGAACGTCCTGAAATAAAACTGTCCGATTGGCAGATACGCACCAACCTTGACCACGAGGCAATAAGAGATCGGAGCCCCGCATTTATCGGCCCCCAAGGCTCAATAAATAACTCAAGAATTTATAACGGGGTCAGAGTTGAAGGAAAAGTTGCTCGATCAATCCTTTTCCCTGGGGCCTATGTAGGAGCGGGGGCAGAGGTAAAAGATTCAATACTGTTTTTCGACACCCAGGTCGGACCAGGGGCCAGAGTTGAGAACACTATAACTGACCTTGGTGTCAGTATTGGTAGAGATTCCGTAATTGGTAAACAGGACGAGGCACTCACTGTAATCGGCGCTCGAACCCAAATACCACAGGGGATAAAAATAGGACCAGGGTGCATCGTTCATCCTGAACTCAAGGCCGAAAACTTTATTCAGAAGCTTTATGGGCAAGGGGACGTCATAACTGCGGATAATTAGGAACGGGAGATAAATAAGTTGAACAAAAATTAACAGAATTTTTTGTTGTATTCAAGGCGCGAGGAGCGAGCATAACGGGTTATGTGATCAACGAACAACGAAGAAGACGGCAAAAAAGACGTTAATTTGTTCAAGTTATTTATTGTACG
>JAGGRV010000515.1 GCA_021159445.1 Deltaproteobacteria bacterium
CTCGTCTTTGAGGCTATGATTCCTGCAAATAGATTCTCCATGATTGAACACCTTATGAGTAGTATATCTACTCATAACATAATAGAGGGACTTGTCAAGATATTTTTTGTATTTTAAAATAGTTTTATCTGTTCGATCAGCTGTTAGCTAGGTAAGAGGGATTAGCCGAATGTTTTTAAAAGGAAAGAGGGATACCATAGCAACTAACAGTCGAATTTACATTGCCGGCCATCGTGGTTTAGTAGGATCTGCCATCACAAGACGACTCCAGGCAGCCGGTTATGCAAATCTCATCCTCAAAACGAGCACAGGGCTGGACCTGCGGGATCAGGGAGCAGTAATGTGTTTTTTTAAAGAGACACGCCCGGAATATGTCTTCCTGGCAGCAGCCAAGGTAGGAGGTATCCTCGCAAACAGCAGCTATCCCGCTGACTTCATATATGACAATCTCGCCATTTCAATCAATGTAATTCACGCTGCTTATCGTTTTGGTGTTCGTAGATTGCTATTCCTCGGCAGTTCATGTATTTATCCGAGGGAGTGTCCACAGCCCATACGTGAAGAATATCTCCTGACCGGCCCCTTGGAATCAACGAATGAGCCGTATGCCGTTGCCAAGATCGCAGGGCTTAAGCTCTGTCAGGCCTATGCCAGGCAGCATGGTTGTAATTTCTTTTCCATAATGCCAACCAATCTGTATGGTCCCGGCGACAACTTCAACCTGGAGACTTCCCATGTCCTTCCAGCCATACTCCGAAAATTCCACGAAGCCAAACTCTCAGGACACACTCCTGTCACACTGTGGGGAACGGGCAAGC
The DNA here is from genome assembly GCA_021159445.1 of Deltaproteobacteria bacterium. Lineage (GTDB taxonomy): Bacteria > Desulfobacterota > Dissulfuribacteria > Dissulfuribacterales > UBA3076 > UBA3076. The sequence goes on from JAGGRV010000515.1 coordinate 819, forward strand.
CGAGGCGGGAATTCCTGCATGTGGACGACTTGGCTGATGCGTGTATCTTTTCCATGTCGAGGGAGATAGCACCTGGAAATATCCTGAATGTAGGGACTGGAAAGGACCTTTCGATTGAGGAATTGGCCAAACTCATTCAAGAGATCGTGGGGCATCAGGGAGAAATCCTTTGGGATAGAACCAAGCCAGATGGCACACCGAGCAAGCTCTTGGATGTCTCCAAGTTTCAGGCCATGGGCTGGAAAGCACGTATCGGTTTGCGTAATGGAATCGCCATGACTTATGAATATTATCAAAAACAGCCTGGAGTCCGGGCCGAGCGAACTCAATAAATGAAAGGTGGTAAGGAACGTACAATAAATAACTTGAACAAATTAATGTCTTTTTTGCCGTCTTCTTCGTTGCTCGTCGATCACATAACCCGTTATGCTCGCTCCTCGCGCCTTGAATACAACAAAAAATCCTATTAATTTTTGTTCAACTTATTTATCTCCCGTTCCTAACTGAAACTCATGCGAAAGAAGGCGCTTATAACCGGCATCACCGGGCAGGATGGAGCATATCTGGCTGAATTCCTGTTAAAAAAAGATTACGAGATCCATGGGATAAAGAGACGGGCCTCCCTTTTCAATACAGACCGTATCGATCATCTATACCAGGATCCTCATGAACCTGACCGGAGAATGATTCTCCACTATGGAGACCTTACAGATGCAACTAACCTGATCCGTATTGTTCAGGATGTTCAGCCGGATGAAATTTACAATTTGGCGGCACAGAGTCACGTGCAGGTCTCGTTTGAGACCCCTGAGTATACCGCTAATTCAGACGCGCTTGGGACCCTGCGTCTTCTGGAATCCATTCGACTTCTCGGACTGACAGAGAAGACCCGTTTCTACCAAGCCTCGTCATCAGAGATGTTTGGTGCTGCTCGCGAGGTGCCGCAGAGGGAGACTACTCCATTTTATCCCCGCTCCCCATATGCCGCTGCAAAGGTCTATGCATATTGGATTACAATCAATTATCGTGAGGCATATGGCATTTATGCGTGCAATGGCATCCTCTTTAATCATGAGTCACCCATTCGCGGCGAGACTTTTGTTACTCGCAAGATTACTCGCGCAGTGGCCCGCATCGGCCTTGGTCTTCAAGACAGGCTTTATCTAGGCAACCTGAACTCCAGGAGAGACTGGGGACATGCCAGGGACTTTGTTGAGGCCCAGTGGCTCATGCTTCAACAGGACGAACCGGATGATTATGTAATTGCCACAGGCGAACAGCACTCTGTAAGAGAATTTTGTGAACTGACATTCATGGAAGCAGGAATGGTGATCGAATGGGAAGGAACGGGCCTTTCAGAGAAAGGGATTCTCAAAGGCGTAAAGGATTCTCCTGCCTTGTCGGAAGAACAGCGACGCAGGATGCCTAAAACGGGTGATGTCCTTGTGGCCATAGATCCACGATATTTTCGACCAACCGAAGTTGATGCATTGATCGGAGACCCATCCAAGGCGCAAGTAAAGCTGGATTGGCAACCCAGGATCGGCTTTAGAGACCTGGTACGCGAAATGGTGGAAAAGGATATACTGGACGCAAAGCGCGATGCCTTATGCAAGGCCTCCGGATACCCGACATACCAGCATTATGAATAGCGAAAAAGTCGCTACCGGAAAAGACTTGCCCATGAAGGCCTATTTGTCCCGAATTCAAGAAAGGCGTGGAAGATCTACTGACTTATGAGTCCCGCAGGGCATATTTTCAGGCACCGTCAGAATTCCGGTCAGGGGAATTTGACCTTGAACAGACAGGTTCAAAATACGTTAGTCTTTTGCAAGGCATAGCAGAAACCAGGGCTTGACTATCGCCTTACAAAGATATTTTTTGAACAAAAAACTTGATCAAAATATTTTTCCTTACTTCTCTTTATCAAAAATGGTTTAGGGTATTATGCAAAACGCGCTATCAACTTATTTGTTTTGGGATATTGACCAAGATACCTTGGACTTACATAGACATAAGCGATTCATTATTGAAAGAATGCTCCAATACGGAAGGCCGGAAGATATTTATTGGCTTCTCGATCATTATTCGAAAGATGATATCGTTGGTGTTATCAAAAGATCTAAAGCAATAGATCGGAAAACAGCCAGTTATTGGTCCATTCATTATCATATCCCCGAAAAGGAAATATTGTGTTTGAACAGGCCGTTGATTCAAGGCTGCTTTTATTAGCCGGAAAACTTTTTTCCATAGCCAACATTGCGGAGAGGTTTTACCTGGCCGGCGGCACTGCTTTGGCGCTGCATCTTGGTCACAGGAAGAGTGATGACCTGGATCTGTTCTCGGAGAAAAAATTCTCAATTGAAAAGCTGTGTAAAACAATTGAAAACCTAAACGGGCAAATACTAATTGCTGAACAGGAAACAATACACGCCAATGTCGAAGGCATGAAATTGTCACTGTTGTATTACCCATATAATCTCATCAAGCCATTACAGGAGCTTGACAGCATAAGAATAGCCGGCATCGAAGACATTGCCTCTATGAAAGTTGTTGCCATTTCTCAGCGGGCCGACAAGAAAGACTTCTATGATTTATTTGAAATCCTGAAGCATTTCCAGCCATTAGAGCTAAAAGACATGTTTTTGAAAAAATACGGAAGGCAACGAATCAATTGCTACCATATACTCAAATCCTTTTTCTATTTTCAAGATGCGGAAGATTCTCCTGATCCTATATCTCTAAACGGAACAACCTGGGATGAAGTCAAGACATTCTTTATTAATAATGAGAGGAAATTGACTAAAGGGCTGATGTGATGACAGGAGTGGCTCAGGATAGTTTTACTTTCTTATGTTAGAAGGCCTTATAACATCCAAAACGCGTGTAAAGCTCCTCATGCGTTTCTTTCTTAATCCGGAGAGTACTGCCTATCTGCGGGAATTAGCTGCAGAGTTCGGTGTGTCGCCTAATGGTATCCGGGAGGAATTGCGACATTTGGAGCAAGCACACTTACTGCTTAGGAACGTACAATAAATAACTTGAACAAATTAATGTCTTTTTTGCCGTCTTCTTCGTTGCTCGTCGATCACATAACCCGTTATGCTCGCTCCTCGCGCCTTGAATACAACAAAAAATCCTATTAATTTTTGTTCAACTTATTTATCTCCCGTTCCTTAGTGAAAAAAAAGGCAGGCAAGTCCACTTCCGGGCCAATCGGTCTCATCCTCTGTTTCCTGATCTCAGAACAATTGCCCATAAGGCCTTGGGCATTAATCGGATTCTGGATAGCATCCTCAATCGCCTGGGCCATCTGGATGCAGCGTACCTTGGACCATGCCAATAACTTCTCGGAGCACAGACCTTGACTTTTCAAGGAAAAAATCGGTATTGCCTTCCTTCGCCCTTTGATGATTTGGCATTTTCGTAAGGTGGGCTTTGCCCACCGAAACTGTGCGTGCTCATGTGTGTCACGAATCGTCTATTAAACACAAATGTTTGATGGTGGGCCACTGCCCACCTCACTTGGCTGAGGATCCATGGTGCCCTACACCTGGCGGTTGCAGCGCGAGAGGATGCCGTCCAATCCCCATGATCGTTTCTTCAAGGAGGTTTTCTCCTCGGAAAATTTTGCGCCTCGCATCTTCGGCAAACTCGGCAACTGCGTAATCCGGGATCATGCCTGTTTTATACAATGTTACCTTCCCACAAGTCAGACAGAAATTGCTTCCAGTACAAGGCCAGAAAATTGCCATCACGGATGTTAATCCTGTCTTGGCTGACCAGAATAAATTTTTCAAAAATCCCTTCCTCATTAATGGCTTTAAGCCCTTTGAAATCGTTTCTTGTCATCCGTCTTGCCGCCTTTACTTCTATGGCTATTTTTCTTCCGATCAGAAAGTCTACCTCAAAGCCATGGGTTGACCGCCAATAGGCAAGCGGCAGCTTTTCCCGCCGGTAGCTTAAGAATGCTCGTATTTCCATTCCGATGAATTGCTCAAAACTCTTGCCATAAGGCGCTGGAGCCTGTCAAGAGAAAGCGTATTTTTCTGCTTTCGATAAGCCAGTGGACTTCATTCAGCAACTCAGGAATCTCTTGACCTGAAGGTGCTTTTGTGCTATTTTATTGACATAAATATGCATGTTTGTGTCAATGAATTGAAATATGGAACTCGCTCGGCTCAGAGAACAGAACAGATGGTGGGATAGTCCTGATGCCTTGGGCACGGATTTTCATTTGAAGGCCGTTGCTGCTACCCCCTTTCCCATAAACCACCCTGTTGAGAAGATGATCAACCTCGCACAGGATCGCCTCTATATTCTCAGAGGGCCAAGGCAGGTTGGAAAAACCACCATACTCAAAAAGCTCATCAAGAACCTCATAACGTCAGATGGGGCCGATCCTCGATCAATATTCTATTTTGCTTTTGATGTCGCGGGCCTGAGGAACGCCACAGAGGTTAAAGATGCTGTGATTTCGTACATCAATTGGGCCAGGTCTCTCCCGGTTCAGAGGGATAGATTGTGGATCTTGCTCGATGAGGTCACTTACACCCCTGATTGGGCTGTGGGGATTAAGGCGGCTTATGACCTTGGACTCTTACAGGGGTGTACCCTTCTTACAACAGGGTCGTCGGCCATAGATCTGAGGCGCGGTGGTGAGCGCCTCCCGGGGCGGCGCGGTCTGTTTGCAGACCAGAATGATATTGATGTTCTTCCTGTCTCTTTTCGGTCACTCCTTTCGTGTCTGTATCCTGCTGTATCGATTCAACTGGTTGAGCAAATTTCACCTGAGGATATTTTCAACAAGGCCAAAACCGCGTCTTATTATCAAAACGAAATCCAGAGTGCGTTCAAGAAGTACTTACTTAGTGGAGGATATCCCCTTTCGATTATTGATCTTGCAAAAAAAGAGGAAATAACTCAGGGAACCTTCTTCACATATCAGCAGGCGATGCTGGGAGATATGACAAGGGCCGGTAAGAATGAGGCCGTTTTGAGAGAACTAATAGGTGGCATCCTGACAAAAAACGCCGAGCCCATCACGTGGCAAATACTCCAGCAGACCACGGGTATTGGTTCACACAATACGGTCGAGGACTATGTCAGGACCTTGGAGGCATTGTTTGTTCTGTCCCTCTTGCACCAGGTACGGTACCTGGGTGGTTCGGAAATCTCTTTTCGGAAGCGCAAGAAGATTTACTTCACAGACCCATTTCAATACCATTGCCTGTGTGCCTGGAGTTCTGGTTATGGCAATTATTTTGATTTTGCTGATAAAACCGTCACTGATCCTTTGAGAGTATCAAGACTCCTGGAAGGGGTAGTGGCTGCACACCTGATGCGCCATTTTCCAAAGCTGGCTTTCTGGAGAAACCGCACAGAAATAGATTTTATCTGCTTGGGCAACGGAAAGACAGAGATGTTTGCCGAACTGAAATATCAGACCCGTATCACCTCTGATGACAAAAGGGGCCTGAAAAAGACCAAGGGTGGGCTCCTTTTGACCAGGGACCATCTGCAAATCGATCAAACCAATCACATCTACATGGTCCCGGTGCATCTCTTCCTGGCCGTCTTACCGGAATAAGAGAGCATGTGCCTGTAACTCGATAGTATATGAATTTCCTTTTTTGGACACGGATGAACACAGATGGGTACAGATTGTCAAAATTTTCAAATTTATGAACAATAATATTATATGTGAAAATCTGTGTCCTATTGTAACTTTGTGGCACAAAAACATGCTCAGAAACCCCAAATTATGACCGCTCAAAGCATAGCCGACAGGTGTCGAAAAATTTAACAGGAAATAATCGTGTTGCGCTAACTACCTGATTATCTTACGACAAATTTGAAGCCTCTTCCATTATTTTCTTCCCTCAACCCGGCCGAAAATGCCCGATTTTCAAACAAGATATTTTTCAGCAACATTCCTTTTATCTTAAAGGATGCAAGTAGATTTGCTTGGTAAATGAAGTACCCCATAAATAATATCTTTCCACTGGATTGCCGTTTGCTGGACTGGCCAGGAGATAAAAATAATAGGTTCCAACCGGTAGATGGGCAAGGGGAATATCCCCAAAGACGGATTCATTGATATCGCCCGAACTGAAAGACCTCCAAGGGATTAAGGTGTCGGTAAATACTTCTATTCCTCCAGGCGTAAACAAATAAATATGATCCGCATCCAGATCTGGAGCATAGAAGGCAAGATAAATGTCTACCGGGGCATCGAAGGTTGGCAGGTCCACCTGCAGATTTAAGGTGCTGTCTGGATTTTTGAATCCCAGCGGCCTGCAATTTGCCGGTTCCTGGTTACGCAGTGTCGTGCCCTGGTCATCATGATATTCAAAGCGTTGGTGCCCTACGGGAAGAGGCAGAGATATACTCATATACTGCCAAAGATTTCCGGTAAAAACCAGATTTGGCATCCATGGATTGAAGTTGGAAGCAGTGTAAAAGCTGCCATATGAAGGTACCACCCAGTCCAGCACCAAATGTCCATCCTCAGAATCGTAGTAAGCGACGGCATGGGCAGTATAGTATTTGTTTTCATCACTAATTCCCCCGGCATATTCTATCTTCAGAGAGGTGTCTTCTTTAAATTCAATTTTATGGGTGGCAATAAACTGCTGCTGGTAATCGCCGCTGATACTGGCGCTGGATCCCATGTAGCTGGCGGCCGCGCTTACCGATATCTTTATTGAGGAGGATGTTTTCTGGCTGTTAAAATATGTTTCACTTTTTTTGATGAATCCAGAGCTGGGATCTGGACCGGCTATAAAAGAATAGTTATAGATAGGGTCAAAGAGATAATGAACCAGCTTAGATTCTTGTGGGGGATAGCTGGTTACATTATCCAAAGTATGAATGGAAGACTGATAATAACCCAAGGTGGGGGTGCCAATGCTGACCGGCAGGGTTACCATCAGATATTGTGGCTCCCCATCCATTATCTCCTGGTTTCCATTTTCATCCAGAATCGGGTATTCAAAAACATCGTAGGTGGTCGTCAGGGCAACTTTACGGTCAGCCTGGTCCGCAGTCAGCCCTTCTCCCACCTGGACGGAAGTTGAGGTTCCACTCTGGGATTTTTTACTATGATTATATTTCCAGCCCATGGAAATTTTGGCCTTTGTGACCCCAATATTGAATGATCCGGTTATTTTGGTGGAAAAAGTAAAACCGGTAACAGCAGTAACCGTGTTGCTGGTGGTTTCAGTCTGGCTATGTTCATATTTTACCAGGAAATTACCCGGGTCACTATTGACGCCTTCCTGCTTGGGTGGTGCATTGATGACGGCCATTACCTGGTCGTCAATTTCCATTTGTCCCCGGCAGATGGGATCGCCGACGGTTATGGAACCGCCGTCCAAATCCCCGATAGCAATCTTTTCTCCGTCGTATCGATCATCATCACTACCACCCGTGCGATAGTTCACATCGAAAGGATCAAGCGGCAGGAAGTCACCGTCTTCCCCAACTTTGTACACATGCAGGGCATGGTCGGAATCTTTCCCCACCACTATTTCAGCTCTTCCGTCCATATCTACATCGCCGGCGGCCAGTTCATCGGTGCCACTGAAGCCGATGTCCGCCGACTGTGCCTTTACATTTCCATCGATATCATACACCGTTATCCTGTGCCGGATATCCGGATTGGCACTGGAAGATCCACAGCCGAAAATAATATCTCCCTCGCCGTCGTTATCGACGTCAGCTACCGCAATTTCGTCATATCTTGAATAATTTACGTTAAACTTTTGCAGTTCGGAAACATGGCCCTCGGCACTTTCATTCCATTTATAGATATGAATGCTGTCGTCGCCGGTTGAAGCATTGCCATGTATTATTTCGTCCACCCCGTTGCCATCAAGGTCGCCGACGGCAATCCGGTCATATCGTTCATAACCGCCGGATACCTTAATCCAGCCTATTTTAGTCCCATCCATGCGGAATATTTGAATGCTTTGTCCTTGGGGATCACTGGCATCTCCCAAAATAATTTCCTTGTTGCCGTCACCATCAACATCTCCGACAGCTAAGTCATCATACCTTTCAAAAGCAACTCCGAATGAGGTGATCTCACCAAGGGAGGCTGTGTAAATATGGATTTTGTTGTCGCTGGCGTCGCCGATGATAATCTCGTCCGTTCCCTGTCCATCCATATCAGCTACAACCAGTTCATCATAGGTCTGCAGGTTCCTCGGACCGACAGGAAACTCGGTGAAATTCTCTGTTCCCTGCTGATACTTGAAACCCCTCAACGTATTTAACTGGTGGTCGGCAAGCACTATTTCCCCATCGGTTAATACTCGTCCTGCTCCAAAAGGGGGGGGTGAAACACAGGGAGTATCCACTGCCTGAACTTCTCCGGGAAAAAGGGAAATATTCATCAGGACCACAAGAAAACAAGGCAATAAAATCTTTGAAAATATTTTCATTTTTCCTTTCCCCTTTCTGATATCTTCGGATCACACATTCCATTTCATCATGTTTGAAAACTGCTTCATTATTTAAATATCACCTGGTAGTAATTGTACGCCAGATCCGACAGGTCATTTTCAGTTGCAAATCCGGTAAAGATGTCAAAAGTACCACGGAAATCACTCAGGTCAACCCCGTTTTGCAGCAGGTTGAAATCCGCTGTTTGCGTCGAGGTTGCGGTTCTGAAAGGTTTGAGACCGCCGGCAATTGTTTCCAGCCCTGCGGGGGTAAACTGGAACCAGGCATTCCCTTCAACCCAGTACAAAACAGCGTAGAAATTTCCGGTTTTTCCCTGCATGGCTGCCGGAATCTGCAGTTTGGGAACCAGGGCGACATTGGTTTTCTTTGAGCCGACCAGCGGGATGGTTGCCGCCGGAGCCGCCGCGGGATTGGCCAGGCTATAGGCGGCCATTTCCGTCGGAGCCGCATTCAGCCTGGATATGGGCTGCAGCAAAAACGGGGCGGTATTGCGGTGCTGGAGATCAAAAGTAAGGTGATGGACACCGGCGGGAATGGTGATCTGTTTGCCTGCCACCTTGAACATGGTGGAAAGTGGCGCCTGGCGGTTGTCCCCGGCATCATTTTCATTGCTGAGGGCAAAGAGTTTGCAGGCATAGGCTTGGGAGGCGATGGTTGAAAGTGTCCCGGCCTTTTCAATCATGAACGATGCCGGCTGTTGTCCCAGGGTGCCGGTAAATGAATAAACCTGGGTGTAGACAGCTTTTTCGTTTTTTATTTCTTCATTTACATTGCCGGAGATGTCCGTAACAGGAATTTCCTTTCTGGCCAGCAGATGCAGGGCGCCGTTGAACGGTTCCGCCCCGAGGGAAATTTTCAAGCCGTTTGCCTGGGGAATTACGGAAAAGCTTTCATGCATTCCCGGCCGGGACAGGACAAAGGCACTGGTGCCGGTGTTGGAAAGTATATTGATAAAGTGTCCCTGATCGGTTTTGCCGACAGCGTGTACCGTAAAGCTCTGGTCCTCAGGAATCATGAGCAAGGCGAGGTTGTTTTCGCTGCTGACCCCCGGCAGGGGCAGCAGGTAGGCGCCCGGAATGCCGTTATGCTGATTGCCGTCTGTTCCCATGCTGTGCCCTGCACCATCTTCCACGGTAACCGTGGCATTGCCGATAAACATGGTAATCATCCCCTCGATTGAAAGCGGCAGGGTGAATGTATCCTGTTTCATCTGGGAGAAAGGAATATGCAGTAAGGCAGTACCAACGGTGGGCATGTTGGCATTGATGTCGCCAAGTCTTCCCAGGTCTGCGTGTAAATTACAGTGGCCGTTTCCCCTGGTCCAGATGGTGGGAGTTTCGTCCGCTACGGGATCGTTGAGTTGGAAAGTGAAATTATTTTGTTGGGTATCTACATCGATATAGGGGGAATGATCCATATCGCAGTAATTGTTATAGCTGGTAGACCAATCTGTAATTTCGGCATCGCCACTGGTAAGTGGTCGATTGGAATCATAGACATAAACCCGGTAGATGCCGTTCCTCCGATTCCTTACCCGGTCGACCAGCAGGGTATGTCCGGTTGGCATACAGCTGTCCGAGTTTGCATCAGGATAGCCGAAGATTGAAATCCCGGGATGATTGCCGGCCAGCAGTTCGCGGTAAAGCTTATGGATTACCGTATAGGCGCTATCAGTATAGTTGGCCAGCAGGAGGTGAATAAATTCAGCGGAGACCACGCTGCCCTGACGATGACCGACATAGAAGCTGATGCCCTCTTTTGACCACAACGAGACTTTGTCGCCGCATCCCGGGCATATTTGTTGTGGTGTAGCGGCATGATTTGCCATCATTGCCGCGGCGGTGGTAAAGCCGGTGCACTGTCCGGGTACTCCGGAGTATCGATAGGCAGGAAAAAAGAGCAGGGCAAAAAGATCGGGAACTCCAAGGTCTGAAAGGTCATCGACACCAAAATAATCTTCCAGTCTGCCGTTGGTATCTATGGCATCAACGATTGCCTCCATAATCCAGCCTCCAAGGGCATTGACAATGTCGGCTATGCCCGAGCCCGGGGTGCCACTGTAGCATTTACAGCCCCACTTATTCCAGCATTTACCAGGGATTGGTATCCCCAAGCAGACGGAAACCGATGCATAAATATCATTGCCGAAGGTGGCCGCGTACTGATCCCAGGAGAGGGGGGCGCCAAAATTTTCCACGCCTAATCCATATCTGGCTTGTACAGGGAACTTTGGTTCTATCTCCTTATAGTATTGATTGGTCATCCCTTCATGATCTTCTGCTGATACCATAATCTGGATGGGATTTAATTGCCCTGGTTGATCAGCCCTCCAGTCGCAGAGGGGAATGTCAAAGCCCTCTGACCATGAGTCTGCGTCAACGGGGATGGTAAAATTATGGTCAGGAAGAAAGACGGTCACTGAGGAAAGGCCTTCGTAATTTTCACGGACTGATGCATCAACATGAAGCGTTTCCCCAAGGCGTACATCCGCAGGACTTACGTTTACAGAAATTTCAGGGGGAGTTCCGCTACCGATCCTGAAATCCTTGCACAATGTTGGCGACAGGTTTCCGGCATCATCCCGGGCCCTGGCACACAATTTGTAGACACCGGGATTGGGGGAACTTTCATATGTACAGATGCCTTCATCCGTACCGCGCAACAACCTGTTCCAGGGTGTTGTTGAGAAACCTGCAATCCATATGGAGACTGGAGCAACCGGTTTTGAGGGATCAAAGAGTTCTGGATTTATTTCAGTTCCCAGTCCCGGTAGGTCAACCAATGCGGTTGCGTCATATACCGGCGCGGAAATTACCGGGTGAGAGCTGTTGCCGCTTGGGG
>JAGGRV010000296.1 GCA_021159445.1 Deltaproteobacteria bacterium
GAATACAACAAAAAATCCTGTTAATTTTTGTTCAACTTATTTATCTCCCGTTCCTAAGCATAAGGTTTTGTCCTCAGCCATTTCTAATACTTGGATAAGATCCTTTCAATCCAGAGGATTGAGTCTTTCAGTTAAAAATGCGGTTTGGTATTGGGAACCCTTTGTCCCTGCTATCCATCAGGTTTTCACTGAATCCCAATTCAGTTATCTCTATGGTGTGGTCTTAAAAATCCTTGGCAAAGAATTGATATTGTGCTACATAAAAGGTCTAATTGTTGTATTTTTTAGATTAAAAGAATTTTTTTATATGAATCTGTTTTCATAAAATGCGTGTATTTTTGGAATTTTCCAGAATTTCCCAATAGTTTTTTAATTTACCGAAAATTTTTAAGGAGGATGCTAGAATGGCTGTTTATGTATTTGGACACAAGAGCCCGGACTCAGATGCTGTAACCGCTGCTATCGCTCTGGCGGAGCTGCAGAAGATGCTGGGAGTTGATGCTGTACCATGCAGGCAGGGAGATCTCAATCCTGAGACAGAACTGATACTCAATAAGTTTGGTTTTGACGTCCCTGAATTGCGTACGGATGTAGCAGGCGAAAAGTTTATGCTGGTCGATCACAGCGATCTCAAACAGGCCCCGGACAACTGCGATAAAGGGGAGCTGCTCGCAATTGTTGATCATCACAAGATCGGAGATATTACCACTCCCAATCCTATTTTTGCATGTGTTATGCCGGTCGGATGTACAGGCACTGTTCTCCGCATCCTTTATAAAGATGTCTATAAGAAGGAGATCCCGGCAAATGTGGCCGGTATAATGATGTCGGCAATCCTCAGCGATACAGTGCTCTTCAAGTCTGTAACCTGTACTCCTGAAGACAAAGAGGCTGTTGCGGACCTTGCCAAGATAGCCGGTATTGATGATCCCATAGCCTGGGGCATGGAGATGGCTAAGGCCAAGAGCGCGGTGGAAGGCGTGCCCGCAAGGGATCTGGTCTTCCGTGACTATAAAGACTTCGATATGGCAGGCAATAATGTGGGAATCGGCCAGCTTGAGCTGGTGTCGCTGGACCTGGTGGCTGACATAAGAGACGATCTCTACGCAGAGATAGAGAAGGTCAAGGCCGAAGGAAACCGTCACAGCGTTTTCCTCATGCTTACTGATATCATGGAGGAAGCCACGGATCTCATGGTTGTTTCAGATGATCCCGGTGTTGTTGAAAAGGCCTTTGGCAAGGCACTCGAAGGCCGGACTGTCTGGCTCCCCGGTGTAATGAGCCGGAAAAAGCAGATGGTTCCCAATCTGGAAAAGGCCTTTGCCTCATAGTTTCCGGAAATATTGATCCTTGCGGCCGGGGTATGTCCCCGGCTTTTTTTTTGGTGCTTTGCGGAAAAATGTTGAATTTTGAGTGTTGAGTTTTAAATTGAGGAATAATAATTTTTCATAGCCGTTTACGGCTTGAAACTGGAAAGTAGAAATTTGGGATGAAACAAAGGCATGAAGGCCAAATTTCCAATTTCTACGTTCTGTGAACGTTTACAAATTTTTTTGCGAACTAGCTGATTTAATAAGGCAGGAATAGGGGCTTACGGAGGACTTTAGATGAAGCAGGATCTGGAAGAACGTTTTATAGATGGACAATTTAAATTCATGGATGAGGATTTTGAGGGCTGTATCGCCGTCTTTTCAGAGATATTGGAGGAGGACCCTCGGTGCGCCAAGGTATATCAGGCAAAGGCCATAGCATGTCTGAGGTTAAATGATAATGATACGGCAATTAAGAACATTGACGCCGCAATAAAGTGCGATCCGGAAAATGCCCGGCTTTACTATCACAAAGGGGCTATTTTATTCAAGGCGGAGGTCTTGGATGAGGCACTGAAGTGCCTGACACAGGCAATCGACCTTTCTCCTGAATATGCCCCTGCTTACGCAATGAGAAGTGAGGTCTATGAACGCTTGGGTGATAAAGACGCAGCGGGTTTGGACATAAATAACGCTATGGTACTCAGAAAAGAGTCGACAGGTGTCGTAGATTGGTAGTTTCAATAACGCCACTTGAGTCCCAGGTAGGCCTCAAAGGGAGCGGCCTCTATCGGGCTGTATGTGCCGGGCACTTTGTAATGCTTGTTGAATACATTCTTCAGCGCCAGTTGTATATCAAGGTTTTGAAATAAGACATTGCGGGCAGTAATAGTGGTATCTAAAAGCCATTGAGATGTAGTAGAATAACTTATCTCACCTTGTTTGTAATAAGAGGTCATAGAATCCGCATATTGCAGGCGGGCAGAGAAATCCAATCGATCTAAAGGACCCCATAGGAGTCCAACATTGAACAAATTCTCTGGGCCTGTATCAAAAGGTGTCTCCCAAGAGTCACCGACTATTGGCTCCTTTGTTCCGTCTAGCGGAAGAGACATCGGAAGCATATACAACTTATAGGCCTTCTTATCCCCATCCTGGGATAAGAAAGTTGCATTGCCCCAAAACCGGAGGCTGCGGGATACCTGCCACGAGATATCGAACTCTCCTCCATAGATGTCTTGAGACCCGGGTTTTGAAAAAGCTCCATAGAATTCTTCCCCGATATGATGACGAATCTCATTCCAAAAAATTGTGGATGAAAAGGAAAATGATGGAGAAGGATGCCACGTAAAGTTCATGCTGAGATTTTGTATTTGTTCCGGGTCAAGGTCTTTCCGGCCCACCAGTTCCTGATTATATGGGGTCCGATAGGCTGTTCCATAGAGTAGCTTCAGATACCATGACGGCCTTGGGAACCAACTGATTCCCATATTATGACTTATCGTCTGATGATACTTGCTATGGTCGTCCAGTCTGAGACTCAGCCAAGCATCAAGATAGTTCCAGTGATGCCGGACCTGGCCAAAAACAGACCAAAGCGAAGTATTGAAATCCTCTTCTTCAGGGTCATGCGGTGTAAAGAAGATATTATCAGGGTTAACATAGTCAGGAAGGTAGTTCCTATTATCTATTATGGCATCGGTAATTCTATTGTATCTGTATGACGCCCCTATGGTAAAAAGGCCCTTAGTATCCCATAGTTCCCTGTCATACAGGATTTCTCCGTATGACACACGGCTCTTGGTGTTCCGGGATAAGTCTATTTCTTCTTCCTTGTAGTCCAGTTCATTGTAATAGGCATTTAATCTCAGGTCTGAACGATCCATAGGCCTTTCCATCTCGAGACGCACAAACCTGAACGGCGACTCCCGTTTCCCGGCCCAGCTAAAATTCGTTTCGGGTTCCCCCAAGAGGACATAATTCCGCTCTGTATCAGACCACCTGCCTGATATGTGAAGCCAGTCCTGCCAGGAAAAGTTCAGTATAGCCTCCACGTATTCGGAATCATCCACCCCTGAATGTCCATACCGCTCGCTGGGGGGAACAGGGATGGAATCATCTCCTTTAATTCTTACTACATTATACTTGTCCTGTCTGGGCTTGAGCCTTGTTGCGCTGATTGACAGAAATGCCTCCCAGAGCCCTGCATTTTTTCCCCAATTGATATTGAAATCTGCTTCGTGGTTTGGAGTCCCCCCGCGCAGATTTAATTCCATTCCATCAACGTCTCTGCCCCGTTTGGGAACTATATTAACTATTCCTGCAAATGCACCTGGGCCCCACAGAACTGAACCAGGCCCTCGTATTACCTCTATACGTTCTATAGGGCCTAAGGAAAGCTCTTCGTCCAGGGGATTGACGGTTTTTGTATTGTCTGATGTTAAGGGGACCGAGTCGTAAAGAAAAAGGATACTATTTGATACCCCCCTGAGATAGGGCTGGGTACCCCATTCCCTGGACGACATATAAAACCCTGGCAGCATGGACAGAGCCTCTCCAAGGGTTCGGACTCCATTACGCTCAAGGTCTTCCTTTGTGATTACCTGGGCCACGGCAGGTGCCTGTTCTATAGGCTCTGCCCTCCTTGATGCAATAGTAAGCACTGACAGGTCTTCGCCTACAAAAAGAAGAGATGTATCTATAGCCCAGGCGATTTGAGTTCCAGCCAAAAGGAACGACAGAATGGCAATGACCTGCGTCAGAAATGTGGGCATGTTTTGATATATGAAAGAGATCCGGCTCTTGGTTATCAACTGTATGCCTCCAGTTGCTTTACCCTGGTTCTGAGCTTTGAACGGGTAATGCCTAATAGCCTTGCAGCAGCACTTTGGTTGTTACCGGTCATTTCCATGGCCTGCTGTATAAGATCACGTTCCAATGTCTCAAGGGCCAGACCGCCCGGGGGAAGCTTCAAGGCTTCAGCAGTTCCGGTCCGTACCGTGCTGGTTCTCAAAAAAGATAGATGTTCTGTGGTTATAGGTTCTTCTCCAGCCAGAATAACGGCCCTCTCCACGGCATTTGCCAGCTCTCTTACATTTCCAGGCCAAGTATGGTCCATCAGGATCCTCTTAGCACCTTGAGTTAGAAGATGTTTTCCTGAAAGTCGTTCTCTAAATTTCCGCATGAAATGCTCTGCCAATGGCACTATGGCCTCTATTCTATTTCTTAACGGGGGAATGTGTAGTGGAAAAACATCAATCCTATAAAAGAGATCCGACCTGAATTTTCCCTGTTTCACCAGGGAGTCAAGGTCCTGATTTGTAGCGCAAACTACTCTAACGTTTACTTCAATCGGCTCATTTCCACCAACACGTTGAACAATTTTTTCCTGAAGGGCCCTTAGGAGCTTTGCCTGGGCCTCTAAGGGAAGATCACCTATCTCATCCAGAAAGAGGGTCCCACCACTTGCGTACTCGAAAAATCCCTGTTTGCGTCTGTCTGCCCCGGTGAAGGCCCCTTTTTCATGGCCGAACAAAATGCTTTCTACCAGGCTTGCTGTTATTGCCGCACAGTTAACCGTTACGAAACGCCTTTGGGCCCTAGGGCTATTTTGGTGGATGAATCTCGCCACTATTTCTTTACCTGTACCGGATTCGCCGGTAATCAGGACCGTTGTATCTGCCTTTGCAGCCACTTTTTGGGCCGCCTCCAAAAGATGCTCCATAGCCCGGGATACACATACCAGGTCGGCATCTCCTATAGATCTATTCAGTTCCTCCTTGAGTTCTCTGTTCTCCGTCAGGATTTTCGATACACCCAGGGCCTTTTCTACCGTCAGTATTATGTGTGACTCCTCGAAGGGTTTGGTAATGTAGTCCACAGCCCCTCTTTTCATAGCCTTAACAGCGGAGTCAATAGTGGCGTATGCAGTGATGATGATGACCGGACAAGGGCATTCCATTGCCTGGATATGGTCGAGCAGGGCGAACCCATCCATTCTTGGCATACGTATATCTGAGACAACAAGATCGTAGGCCTTTTCCCGAACCATTGCCAGGGCTGTTTCACCGTCTTGAGCCTCTTCCACGTTGTGCCCCTCAAGGCTCAGCATAATCTTCAGGATATGTCGCATTCTGGATTCATCATCAACTATCAATATAAAAGCCATAATTCCTTTAGCATCTCCTTCAATCACCCAATCACCCAAATTGAGCGATTAGCTGTTAGCCATTAGCAGTTAGCTTTGAACAATCAAGATATTACCTGAACCTCCTGTAATCATTAAGCTAATAGCTAAAGGCTAATCGCTCATAGGCTACATTCAAGCCGTATTTCAAAAATCGTCCCCTTGGGATGATTTTCCCTGAAACTCATTTCACCTCCATGGATCTCGATGACCCTGGCAGCATAGGCCAGCCCCAGACCCGTGCCTTGAGCCTTAGTAGTATAAAAAGGTTCAAGCGCCCTCTGTCGCGTCTCCTGATCCATCCCCTTTCCGGTATCTGCTATCTGAGTAATCCAATTACCATGAGACAGGCTGCTTTTTACCAATACATGCCCGTTAGTATCACATGCTTCACAGGCATTTTTGATAACATTAAGCAGGGCTTGAGAAAGCATGTCCGGATCCACTCGTGACAGGCATTTTTCTTCGGAAATATCGGCATCAAGAACAATACCCTTTTCTTCCCATTCCAGCCTCAGCCGTTGCAGCAAGTCTTTCAACAAAGTGTTTAACTCAACTTTTTCGAATATGGCTTTACGAGGCCTGGAAAAGTCCAAAAAATCCTGAATAAGTCGATTTAACCGTCTTATTTCGTCATCAACATATTCAATCATGGTTGATTTAACCGCATGATCAATATCCTGTTTTTTAAGTATATCTAAAGCCCCTTTAATGATTCCCAGAGGGTTTTTGACCTCATGAGCCACTGTGAGAGCAAAGTGGCCCACCTCGGCCAGGGCCTTTTGCTGAATCATCTCCTGGTATGTTTCTTCAAGGCTCTTGCGGCTCTCGTCCAGGGAGGCCAACATGTGGTTAAATGCTTCAGCAAGTTCGTTGGTTTCTGGTAGTGAGCCTGGTTTAACACGGGTGTTTAAGTCCCCTTTTGCTACTATCCTTGAAGCATTAACAAGTTCTTTCAATGGTGCTACCAGTGAACGGCTGAAGAAGAAAAAGGCCAATAATCCAACGGCTGCAAGACCAATAACAGCTATAGTGTATCTTGTCCTGAGTTTGGCCAGCAGCTCGTCGATTCCTGAGGCAGTGTAAACTAGATGTACTTTACCAAGCATTTGATTTTGTGCTGAAGAGCCCCAAAAGGCCTGGTTTTCCTCCTGTTGTCTGAGCCGTATTTCGGCAACGGCCTCTTTTGAGTGAGTGTGAAGACCTGATCCCACCTTTACCAGAATCTCACCATTTGCATCTTCTATGAGGACTTGAACCACGTCTTTTTCTGATAGGAGGTTGTTTGCCAGACGATCAAGCATCTTTTGATCACCTATGAGCACGCCCAGTTCGGAGTTAAGGGCTAAGTATCTAGCCAAAAAAGCCATGCGGTCTTCAAACCGGATACGCAAAAAAGTTTCACCCAGGTGGGCCCCAACCAGGCCAAGGGTAATTGTTGTAGCACCGAGTAACAGCAATACCCCCAGTAACAACCTCTGCTGAAAGGTTAAGGCCCTCATGGCACTTCTCCTTCAGACCCGGATGCCCCAATGCTGCCTAAGTATTCAGTAATCGTCTTCCATGCCTTTTCATTCCATTCTACCTCGAAGGGAGGAGGGGAAAGCCCGCATTGAGAACCTGACAGGATATCTCTTGCCAGTTCGGCACCTAAAATCCCGACTTTTTCATAATCTATATTAAAGGCCAGAACCGCCCCTATTTCCATGAAGAAGTGGTTATAGCCTACAACTGCAATTCCATGGAGCAGAGCGTCTTTAACCAGATGTGATAGTAATGCCATTGAAATTACAGTAGAATCAGGAATGAACAACAAAGTGTCAATATTCTGATATGCTGAGGAAAGGACCTTTGTGATCTCATGCCTCTTGTGAACCGGTAAAGGTATGACATTAACCCCAAGATCAGAACCCTGTTTTTGCGCTTGCTCTATCCACTCCCTGTTTTCTACGGGATTGTAAAGGATTCCAATTTTTCTTCTGTCCCCGAGCCGTTCTTTTATTAGTTTTATCTGGTCCTTAATAGGTATCCTCAGATCCACTCCACATGGTTCAGGATCCGCCAAAAGTTTTTGCGGATCAAGGACCATGAGTGCTATTTTCTTATCGTCAGGATTTAACGTTGACCAAACAAGGATGGATGCTTCTGGTCCTATGGCTATCAGCAGGTCATAGTATTTCTGGGTTAAATGATGACGTATGAGTTCCGGGTTTGAATTCAGATAATATATTGTTAAGGATTGGTGGAATCTGGAACGTAGTCCCTCAAGGGCCATTACATAAGGTCTGATCTGCGAAGAAACTATTACTGCTATATCTGCATTGTTTTCCTCGGCATGGAGCGGGGCCAAAAATACTGACCACAGGAGAAATGCCAGGATAGTCCCTTTAATCTTTTTGGGAACTATGGCATTTTTTTTCATTGTTTAGGATATTTCTTATTATCAATGGCCCAAAGGATCTGTTGACAGAATCCCCGGATCATTTTCACTTCCCTGGATCTGAGTTCCTGTCTTCCCAAAAGTCGTCTCGCATTATCTACCCAATATTCCGGATTTTGAGGATTAGTCAATTCAACAGCCGAGAATGCCCCTTTCAAATGTTTATACATGCCCTCAAGCTCCCATGTAGTGGCGAGCTTTGGATAGACTTTTTGCTTATGGCCTTTGGCTATGAATAATTCATAACATAATATCATAACACTTTGGGCTAAATTGATAGATGAAAAAGTTGTCGCAGGTATATTAACAAGAGACTGGCACAGTCGTAACTGGGAATTTGTAAGGCCGCAACTTTCTGAGCCAAATAGGAGAGCAATACGATTTTTGGGGCCCAGATCAATCAGTTTTTCCGCTATATTACGTGGAGTATGAGTAGGTAAGCGTTGCCGGCCGATCCGGGCCGTAGTGCCCACGACATGCCGGAATGGGCCTAAGGCTTCCTCAAGATCGTCAAAAAGGAGCATTGTTTCTATTAGGTCGGCTGCCTCATGTGTGGCCATCTTAAGCATCTTTTCCAAATCAAGCCGATATGGGTGAACAACGATTAGCTGAGGAATACCCATGTTGCGACAGCATCGGGCAGCAGCCCCAATATTTTCCGAATAGCGGGGTTCGTGAAGGATCACGCAGAAGTTATCTAAATCGGCTTTCATCACGGTGGGTTGCGGTAAAACGGACGTTGTAATCCCGTGAATGGATACCATTTTTTTAATGGTTACCAAAAACTTCGAACATTTTTATAAGCAAGAATTTTTTCATCTTTTGTCAATATCGTGGCATTTTCTTCCCTTGCCGTTGCTACAATAATTTGGTCAGCCGGATCATTATGGAAAGGTTGTGGTAGCACAGTTGAGCGGTATGATAAAACTGGAGAGAGAGGGACTAACCTGAGTTTTGGCATATCAAGAGCAGTATTTATCCAATCCTCTGGATCACACAAAATTCCCACTCTCTTTTTTTCAAGGAGTTTGCTGAATTCCCATGGAGAAATTGCGGACAATAATATCTCATCATACATCTCAGCATTGCCAATTAACCCTTTAACCCTTTGTGATAATTTCTGTGGGTTCATGTTCCACCAGATCCAGGTATGTGTATCAAGCAGATATATCATTTGCAGGCATCCCACATTTCCTCACCCAATGGTGAAATTACATCTTTTTCAAAAACAAGGGTGTCAGAAAGTCTGCCCGACTTGGGGTTTATATCAGAAGTCCGATAAGGTGTTATTTGGGCTAATGGCTTACCTCGCTTAGTTATGAT
The DNA here is from genome assembly GCA_021159445.1 of Deltaproteobacteria bacterium. Classification (GTDB taxonomy): domain Bacteria; phylum Desulfobacterota; class Dissulfuribacteria; order Dissulfuribacterales; family UBA3076; genus UBA3076. The sequence goes on from JAGGRV010000296.1 coordinate 9,260, forward strand.
AATTATTTCCTGTGTTTTGGCAACTTGGTCCAAAATTTTCAAGGCATGTGATTTAAATTGGCTTATTCCCATGGTTTTCATATGGACGCCTCCTTTTATAAAGACAAAAGTAGTCAATTCAAATAGTCAAGTCAAGGACAAAAAGGGAACTTTAGACGGCAAAATAATATATTTGATGATTACGCTGAAAAAAGTCTATTTCGAGACGGCGGCTCAAAAACTGGTTCGGGCTTCCAGGGCTTTTTGCAATGTCATTTTATCTGCGTATTTTAGATCCATGCCCATAGGTATGCCGCAGGCAATCCGCGCAACTTGTACGCCGCATTTTTTCAGGCTTTCAGCCAGAAATGCTGAAGTAGCATCTCCAGCAACAGTGCTGCTCGTTGCAAGTATTACCTCTTTTATATCTTCTTTTTGTATGCGTTCGAGGAGTTGCCCAATTTTAAGCTGATCCGGTCCGATCCCTTCCATGGGTGCGAGGACCCCGTGCAGCACATGGTAGCGCCCTCTGAAGGCCCCTGCCTTTTCCAGGGCCAGCAAATCTCCAGGATCTTCCACTACACAGACCACAGAGGTATCCCTTTTGGAGTCAACACAAACAGGGCATGGGTCCTGCTCAGAAAAAGTAAAACAAATGGAGCATAATCCTATCTTGTCGTGAAGTCCTGCGATGGACTTCACCAACTCCTGGGCTTGGGCCTTTGGCCACCTCAGTATCTGAAGGGCAAAGCGTGTGGCAGTCTTTTCACCGACTCCTGGAAGCCTTTCCAGGTTCTTAATAAGCCTGCTAAGGGCAGGTGGAAAAGCAGAGGACATTTATTACATCCCCGGCAACTTGAGGCCGCCTGTCAGCTTTGCCATTTCTCCTTCTACCATCTCTTTGGAGCGGGTCAGTGCCTCATTTACCGCTGCCACTACAAGATCCTGCAACATTTCTACATCTTCAGGGTCCACAACTTCTTTTTCAATGGTTATTGATACTATTTCCGGCTTTCCGTTAGCAACGGTCTTAACCATTCCGCCTCCTACAGAGGCCTCTATCTCCTTTGTGGCCAGCTCACTCTGGAGTTGTCCTATCTTGGCCTGGAGGCGTTGAGCCTGCCTCATCATTTCCTTCATGTTTGGCTGCATTATATAACTCCTTTTAGATCACTTCTGTCCTCTATTGGAAAAAACTCTCACGTCGGAAATCCGCGCATGAAAGACTTTGACGGCCTCCTGGACCAGGGAGGATTGAATTAGTTCATCCCGTAAACTAAAAGTTTTCCCAGCCCCTCCGGCGTCACCATTGTTTGCAACACAGGTCTCTTCTACTACGACATCGATTGTGCGGCCGAAAAACTTTTTCGTCAGCTCTCTCAGCCGTTGCTGATGGTCCACTTCGCAGAGCATGTCATGCTGCATACCTGACCCGCACTTGAGTTGGACATGATCCCCGTTGTTCTTTGTCTCTATCCCCTCGCAACAGGCCAGTAGCGACCCAAGAACGGGATGTTGTTCTTTAACAAAATTTACAAAATCAGTCCATATCTCCGGGCTGCATTCTTTGGCCATCTGGGTAACAGAATCGTTTTCAGGGGCTGCGCTTTTTTCATCCTGAGGTTCTTCAGAAAAATTCTCTTTCCCGATTCGTGTTGAGGATAGAAGCTTATCTACTTTTCCCAGGAGGTCATCTATCCCCACAACCTCTTTCATACTACACAGGCGGATCACCAGCATTTCAATGGAGAGCTTGGGAGTGGTGCTCCTGTATATTGCCTCCTGCCCCTTCATTAAGGCGTCTAGCACCTGGAAAAGGCTATGGGCAGGATACTTTGAAATGACAGAAGAAAACTCATCTACATCTTCCCTGCTCAAGTCCATCAAAGTCACCGCCCTCTCCAGACCAAGGTTTTTCAGCACCACAAGGTTTCTGAAAAAAACTACCAAGTCTGTAGTGAATTTCTGAATGTTTCCCCCAAAGCTGTAAACATCGTCAATAAGCCTGAGGGCCTTGGCTACATCACTTTCAAGGATAGCAACGGCAAGCTCCTTGAGCACCTGGGTCCCAACAATACCCAGAACATCACAAACCTCTTTTAATGAAGTCGCACCATAAGCAGCCACCTGGTCAAGAAGGCTCAGGCTGTCCCTTACACTGCCCTCGGCCTCTCTTGCCAATAAAAGCATTGCATCCTGCTGGAGGCCCATGCCCTCCGCCTGGACTATTTTGCCCAGGTGATCTGCCAACTCCGCAGTACCCAGTCTGCGGAATTCATAATGCTGACACCTCGAATGTATGGTGGCTGGGACCTTCTCGGGTTCAGTGGTTGCAAATATGAAGTACACATGGGAAGGGGGCTCCTCCAAGGTCTTTAAAAGGGCATTAAAGGCTTCCTTGGTCAGCATGTGTACTTCGTCAATGATATAGATCCTGTGCCTGCAACGAGTTGGAAGAAACTGTATATTTTCCCTCAGTTGACGTATCTCATCAATACCACGGTTAGAAGCCCCGTCTATTTCCTGTACGTCAATAGAAGATCCGGCAGTTATTTCCCTGCACACTCCACACTTATTACATGGATCAGGGGCTGGACCGGACTCACAATTCACGGCCTTTGCCAGTATCCTGGCCACAGAAGTCTTGCCGACCCCTCTGGACCCGCTGAAGAGCAGAGCATGGGCAAGACAGTCGTTTCTTAGTGCATTTTGAAAGGTCTTGGTTACGTGTGCCTGGCCAATTACATCTTCAAATGTCTGAGGGCGCCATTTTCTGGCAAGGACTAAATAGGACATAAATTAAGCCTAAATTGAGCTATTAGCCTTTAGCAGTTAGCTATTAGTTTAATGATTATCAGGCTGCCCGCCCTGACAAG
>JAGGRV010000465.1 GCA_021159445.1 Deltaproteobacteria bacterium
TCCTGTATTTCGTCGCTGAATTCCAATTGAAGAGGCATGGTTCATGGTCTCCTTAATCTCACCTATAGCGAATCCTGGATCTAGGTACCTATATATATCTTAACAGGAGGTTTCTTTTTGGGTAGTTTATTTCTTTTATGATAGATATGATAGACTTTGAGGTATATTCTCTATCTGATTCAATATATAACGTTGTCTATCTAAACAACATATCTTACCGATATCACCTTTCCATGGCTTCTGGACTCAATTCCTTGAGTTTTTTCCAAAATACCTTGATAATTGCTAAATTCAAATGTTTTTTCTGACACGAATTAATGGGCATGAGCAATGAACGTGGAGAAGGAAGGCCTCTCAGCACACAGAAACAGGGCAAGCTACCGCCATTCGGGTGAACACCAGCCTTATTCCATATACCTTTAGGTTTAAGAATTAGAGAATTCCACTCTTTTATATCTGGTAGACCTCATCATGAGGCCCTAATAGAATGAACTTGATGGTTTTGTCCGGTATTTTCCGGCAATCCGAGCAAGCTACGACAGCATCGTCGCCTTTTTTCCGGCACACTTCGCAGTACAGGTAGATGATGATGAAATTGCGCTTCACAGGACATGAATAAAATCCCTGCCAGTTACCCTTCAACGGTTCGCCAATGGCAATCGGGTTTTCAATTATCATGTCGACCTTTTTCTTGACCAGTTTCTTGATCGAGGCATGCTTTTTAACGGCCTTCAGGAAAGCGGCTTCAAACTTGGTTTCCATCAGTCCCCGAAGACCTCATCGTATGAATGCCACTGTGCAGTTCCTGCGCGCAGTTTGGCCTGAGCATCTTCCATCGCCTGCTGAAAGGCCGGGTGGGCGAGAATTTTTTCGATATATTTGCCCTCGACACGCCGCTTCAGGGCCAGCAGGTATTGCGTGACCATATCCGCCACCGAAGTACGATTTTCAGCAGCAAAGACCTTGGCGAACTCGGCGAGGTCTTGGTCGAGACTTACATTGAGACGAGTTTTAGGCATAACAAATCTCCTTTATAGTTACTCCCATTATGCGCACAACAGGAACAAACGTCAAGAGCTAAGAGTGATCTAGGAGACTAACAAATTTTCGTATCTTCGGAGATTGCGCTCATATGTCCTTTCAGGCGGACGGCAGGATTTTTGAAAAAAGTCTGTTCAGAGAATCAGCGAGGTCAGTGAAGGCATCACCCTTTCGCAGGCGTATGATCCCAGGTTTGGCTTCGGTTTCAAGAAATTTGTCCACGGTCTTTTGCATTTTGTAAACCGGACCGGCAATCTTGTGAGAAAAAAATATACTAAGCACACTCAACCCTATTATGGCCCCAAGTCCATAAAATAATATTCTCTCTCCAATAACATGATATAACCTTGCAAGCTGAACCCCGTGCAATTCGATTATGACAGCCTTCCATACCGCATAATAGACTGCCCACCCGGAAGCTATAGCAACCAGCAGAAGACATACAAAAAAACGAATGGCCAGATTTATCTGGAATCGCTTATTTATAAGGTATTGTTTTCTCATTTGCCGTTTACCCATGCTTTACTCCTTTTTACCGAGTAGCAGGAAAAGCTGCCCGCTATCGGTACCTATTACCAGATCGGTTATTCCGTCATTGTTCCAGTCTACTGCTGAAGGCGCTACCTGTGAGGCACCAATGGTTCTTGGATAGAACACGGTATGAGGTGTTTCAAAGGAAGGCGTATCCCAGTTGCCTGTGTTGGTCCAAACAGCCAGATCACCCCGAGAGGTTTGACTTATCACATCCAGCTTATTATCACTATCCCAGTCGAAAAGAATAAATGCTGCTTCAGGCATTCTGTCTTTAAGTTTAAGCGCAACGGTATGCTGATCATAAATGGGTGACCTGTCTTCTCCCTGGTTTAATGCCACATTTATCCCGCCGTTATTGTCTGAGAAAACTATATCTTTCCTGTGATCTGAATTCCAGTCCGTAAAACCGAAATATTGCCCTGAATATTGGTTTGTTGACAAATCGATAGACTGTTCTTGCGTCCATACATCATCATTCAATTCAAATATATGGATATCAGAGGTATCCATATCTGCCAAGGCAAGCTCATAATGCAAATCATTATCATAATCTATTATAAATGGGATGTATGGATTGAGAACACTGAAAAGAGATCCGTCATGGGCTTTAAGATCAAGCTCCAGGGTATTCCATTCTTCATTTTCTCCATTTACTTGGTGATCAAGCAGAAGCAGGCGACCGGATGCTGTACCTGCCAGAATTTCAGACGCATTGTCATAGTCGTAATCCATTACAAAGGGGTGAACAATTTGGCCAAGAGTCAGGGATGTATCTATATACGGCAGTTGCTGGACTATGAAACCATGCGGTTGTGCCAGGGAAAACATCGACAGCATTATTTTATCCTGGTCTTCAGGAAATAAAATTACACGGTTTATCCCCATCATTTTATGCATTTTCAGCGAAACGGGGATTCGGAGTGAAGGGTCTATGACCTGGTATATTTTGAGCGGCAAATTAATAAAAAATTGTCCAGGATACGCAGGGGTGCCCATCAAATATAATGCGGCCCCGGGAGGATTGCTGGCAATGACTATGGGCTGCTGTTCAACAAAGAATTCATGACAGTATTCATTGCCCGTGTAGTCCGTGGCCGTGATGGTAATACTGTTGCTGCCTTCTGCAAGGGGTATGTCGATCTGCCAGGTATTGGTTCCAAAGTCCAGGCCGGCATTATTTCCGTTTATTTTGATGGATGCTATGTTTTTATCGGAAAAAGAGCCGGTGAGATGCAGAACCTCCTGCCTTATACTGCCACCTGTTCCAAAGGGTTCCACCTTTAAGGACGGGGCGCTGCAGTCGCATATTACAGTGAGCTGTTCTTCAGAATATGGAGACTCCTGGCCTGTTGGGCCAACCGCCTTGACCCTGAAGGAATAATTATAACCATCCTGTATGGCTATCTTAAGACTGGTTGTATTTGAATCGTAATAATTTGCCCAGGATACTGAGCTGCTCGATCCATCCATAGGTTTTACAGTGGTAGCTTCAACTACGTAATGGTCTGCGATCCCCGAAGATGGGGGATCCCACTCAAGGGTTGCCTGGTCCCCGCAGTAAAAGACCACCATGCTTTTTATGGCTAACAGTTCCGTAACGGGTTTAAGCAGTATGACAGCGAGAAGCAAAAGGGCTGCAAATCTGGCAATGTGCCATAGTGGTATCAAGGAAAAGAATTTTTTCATATTTCTTCTTTTTTATATCGGTATTTTATGGCAAAAGATTAAATTTTTGTAACTGCTCAGGTTCAAAATTCCAAGGTTCACGGTTAAAAAGCAACGAAGATTGAGCGGTTCGAAGATATGGAGGCTTGGCAATAAGTATTATTCCTAATCGAAATCTTGAGTAAAAGTTCATTTGGCCGTATTATCGACAATGGAAAATATGTTTCAACGATCGGGAGCTAAAAACCGGCCCTTGAGGAATTGCCGGTTATTCTCATGCCTTCTCCATTCAGAACTCACGAACCAACGGTTCAAGACGTTGAACCTCTGAACCCTGAACCCATGAACGGTTACGATTATTTATTCAAAGCTTGGTGTCACTTGACACCTGGAAAAATGACAAACTATAAACTGATTAGTTTGGCGTCAATATTTTTAGTTCTATTTGATAACTTCGCATTTTTCAGAAATGTTACAGATGTTTATCCTGTTTCACTAAACAATATAGCTTTTTTGTGTTCATTAACAGTTCTATTAATAAGTTTTATCATTTTATTATTTGCTCTTGTAGGTTCAAAATATACAACTAAACCAATTTTAATAGTCATACTATTGGTATCATCTATAGCGAGCTATTTCATGAATACCTATAATATAATGATTGACTATCGCATGATCCAGAATATTTTGGAAACAGATATAAATGAAACTTTAGACCTATTTAGTTTTAAATTGTCTATATATTTATTGTTTTTGGGTATTTTGCCATCACTTTATATTTATAAACTAAATATTAAATATAGATCGATCAAAATTGAATTACTATCAAAATTGAAAACTATTATCGTGACAATTTTAATTATTGCTTTAATAATTATTTTTTTTAGTAAATTTTATACATCATTTTTTAGAGAGCATAAGCCATTAAGATATTATACAAATCCAACATACTATATCTACTCAATAGGTAAATATATTAATAAAAATATGAGTAGTGATACTATAGCTTTAATGTCTATAGGAGAGGATGCAAAAATACCCATAACCGATACGGATAGGGAATTAATAATATTGGTAGTTGGGGAAGCGGCAAGGGCAGATAGAATGTCACTCAATGGATACAAAAGAGAGACTAATCCACTTCTTAAAAAAGAAGATATTATCAATTTTCCTAACATGTATTCGTGTGGTACGTCAACGGCTGTCTCTGTACCTTGTATGTTCTCTATTTTTAAGAGAGATGAATATAGTAGTAAAAAAGCAAACTCTACCCAAAATATACTTGATGTATTAAGTCGTGCCGGAGTAAATATCTTATGGCGAGATAATAATTCAAGCTCAAAAGGTGTTGCCTTGAGGGTGGCATATGAAAATTACAGAAGTCCAAATAACAACCCAATCTGTGATGTTGAGTGCAGAGACGAGGGGATGCTGGTGGGATTACAAGAGTATATTAATAGCCAAAAACACGGTGATATTTTGATTGTGCTTCACCAAAGGGGCAGTCATGGCCCAGCCTATTATAAGAGATACCCAAAATCGTTTGAAAAATTCACACCAACTTGCAAAACTAACCAGCTTGAGAAATGCACAAAAGATGAGATCGGCAATGCATATGATAATTCTATTTTATATACAGATTATTTTTTATCGAAAGTAATAAAGCTATTAAAGCAAAATACAAATCATTTTGAAACTGCAATGCTATATCTTAGTGATCATGGTGAATCGCTTGGTAAAAATAATTTGTATTTACACGGGTTGCCATATTTTATAGCTCCAGAGACTCAAAAACATATTGCGGCTATTATGTGGTTTGGAGATAGTTTTAAAATAGATAAAGATACATTGAAGAAAAAAGCAATAAAAAGGTATTCACAAGATAATCTTTTTCATACTTTGTTGGGATTAATGGAGGTGAATACATCAGTTTATGATAAAAATATGGATATTATAAATGATGATAAATAAACTGATAGAATACCTATCATCCAATGTAGCAAGCCCCGCACCTATTACATATTTCGGGAATACAAAAAGCAGTTTCCTTGGCCCTTGATGCCCTGTTCCACTCTTTCCATAAATATTCTCTGCGCACTCTGTGGTCTACGATCTCCCAAGGGAAATTCATGTCCCTACCCAGGGTTTTGTAATACATGCCGACTGAGAGGCCAGCCTCTTTCATGGCCTTGCTCAAAGTGACTCCTCTGAGCGCCACTGCCTCCAAAGCAGGTGCAAGCCTCCTGTCACCTCTGCTCAGTATTGTCTGAAAAGTGGCCTCACGCACAGAGTCCAGTTGCAACTTCACATTGGGCAGACGACGCAGACCTTTTTCCAGTATTCGCCTTCTACGTTCAAGTACTGACTTCTTTGCAGCCCCGGCCCACTGCATTGGAGTCCATGCCTTTGGCACAAAAGTACTGACTGACACTGTTATAGAGCCCATGTGACCCCTTGATTGACCGATTGGTCTGATGGTGCGACGGATTTTATCAACCAGATCCACGATACTGTGGACGTCTTCGTCGGTCTCAAAGGGCAAGCCCAGCATGAAGTAGAGTTTCAAGTTCGGAATTCCGCCTGATACAAGTGTCTCTGCCGCCCCCAGGATTATATCTTCATTAAGATTCTTGTTTATGACCTGCCTCAGCCGTTGAGACCCTGCCTCCGGTGCAATAGTTGCCAACTTGGCATCCGAGGCTTTGAGGAGGCGGACAAGGTCCTGAGTGATATCATCGGCCCTGAGGGATGAAAAGGCGAGCTTCAGTCCTTCGTCCAGGAGCCTTCTGCAGAGTTGTTCAATCTCCTCCCTCCCAAGAAACTCAAGGCCGACCAGCCCCACCCGGTCAGTATCTTTGCGTTCTTGAAGTGCTGCATTTAGGCATTCAAGGGGCCATTGTCTTGGAGGTCGATACACAAAACCCGCAGCACAGAACCTGCAACCCCTACCACACCCCCTGGCAAGTTCTATTAAAAACATATTGGAAAAAACAGAATCCGGGCTGAGAATTTTGGTATGCGGAACCACCGGAGTTATAGATTGGGAATTGGGGATAAAGATGGCTGGAACAACAGGAAAAGGAAAGCCTTGCTCATACTCCCACTCGACCAGATCTCCTGAAGCATTATAAAGGGGCCTGTAAAATCTTGGGACATAGACCCCGGAGACATTGTCCGCAAGGTGTTTTAATCGTTTAGTTCTTGAAAGGCCCTGGTCAGTGAGTTCAGGCAGGAATGAGATAAAGGCCCCTGAAATGGCCTCGAAATCGCCAAGAAGAAAGGCATCCACAAAAGGGGCTATGGGTTCAGGATTGATCTGGGTGGCAATTCCACCTGCCAGTACAATAGGTTCCCGGTCTTGACGATCTTCAGACCTGAGAGACAACCCTGCTGCTTTCAGAGCCTTTACCATGTTTTGATAACTGGACTCAAAGCTTACTGAAAAAAGTATGAGATCAAAGTCCTTCAGAGGTCTGGAAGATTCTTCCGAAAGCCAGAGTGAATTCGGTGATTTGGTGATTTGGTGATTTGGCACAAAAAATCTCTCGGCTACCACCCGGTCTTCGGCATTGAGCCTTGCGTAGACCGACTGGAGGCCGAGATTGGACATGCCTACAGAGTAGACATCAGGGAAAATCAGGGCAATAGAGGTACGACCAGCCCATTTCTTCCGAATAGCACCTTTCTCATTCCTCGGATTCCTGCTCCATTTTGGCAAGGTCTTCAAATCGTAGATCTATTCCCAGTATACCGACAATCTCATCTTCGTCATTGCGGATCGGGCCTGACACTGTAATACAGAGGGCGCCGGTGATCCTGGACGTATAAAATTCACTGACATGGATATCTCCATCCTTTATGGGCTCGATAAACCAGGGACGGGCGGAAAAATCGCTATCCAACTGGTAGTTTGCATATTTAGCCCTATCTTCCAGATGAGTGAGGTTCTGGGTGATCTTGCGTCCGTCTGCGTTCACCACGTAAAGGAACTGAATAAAAGGATTACTATCAAGGATCTGGATAAAAACAGGCTTTGCAAGTTCAGGATCCATGGATCGTATCTCTTTACGATCTATCAGGTCTACCACCAGGTGGAAGGCCAGTTCATGGGCCTTGAGCTTCAGCTTGTCGAACTCGGAGATAAATAGTTCCGGCAGGTACTTTCTGGCAAGGATATTCATCTCTTCATTTGACATGGAGGTAACCCTGCCCTGCTCATACTCTCTCATAACCTGCTTGTATACCCGCACAACTCCGGGATGACGTTTATCAATCCTTTGTTCACCATCCAATTCCCTGTGTGCATTTATCCAGTGTGCGATGCCTGCTGTACCGGATTTGTCGGAAATAATGACAGCTACCGGCCTGCCGAGAATCTTGCCCGTGTCGAATATATTGTAAATCTCCTCGTTCTTGAGCAGACCGTCTGCATGTATGCCCGCACTGGTGGCGTTGAAATTCTCACCAACCAGGGGATAGTTCTGGGGAATATGTACATCGAGTTCCCTCTCAAAATATCTGCCCATCTCTGTAATGGCCTTTGTATCTATACCATCATCAGTCCCCCTCAGGGCAATGCGTTCTATTAATACCGCCTCTATTGGAGTATTGCCTGTACGCTCGCCGAACCCCAGCAGAGTACCGTTTACAGCACCACACCCATAGAGCCATGCCGTGGTGGCGTTAATCACTGTCTTGTGAAAGTCGTTGTGGCCGTGCCACTCAAGAAGTTCTCCCGGCACTCCGGCGTCATCTATCATTGCCCTTACCAGCTTCGAAACACTCCTGGGAAGAGCCGCACCAGGGTATGTAACGCCATAACCAAGGGTATCACACAGCCTGATCTTAATATCTATCCCACTCTCTTCTCTCAATTTCATAAGCTCTATTGCAAAAGGCACGCAAAAGCCATACATATCCGCCCTGGTAATGTCCTCAAAATGACAACGGGGAACTATTCCCAGGTCCAAGGCCTCCTTAACTATGGCCAGATAGGCATCCATGGCCTGGGCCCTGGTCTTTTTGAGCTTCAGATATATATGATAATCAGAGGCAGAGGTAAGGATACCAGTCTCCTCCAAGCCCATTTCCTTTACGAGCTTCAGGTCTTCGGCCTTTGCCCTTATCCACCCTGTAATCTGTGGGAAATCATATTCCTTCTCCCTGCACTTTTCCACAGCTTCCTTATCCTTGGAAGTGTACAGAAAAAACTCAGACTGACGGATTATCCCCTTTGGGCCTCCCATACGATGTATTAAATCGAAAATATAGCTGATCTGTTTCACAGTGTATGGGGGTCGTGCCTGCTGGCCATCCCTGAAGGTAGTATCAGTTATAAGCATATCCGCGCACGGAGACGGCATCATGTGCTTATGGTCAAAATCAATTTTACATACTTCATTATATGGATAGATATCTCTCATCAGATTGGCTTGAGAGACATCCTGAAGATTGAAATTCCAGTATTCACCACCTTGGCGATCCAATAATCTGCGTCCGGGATTCCACTTTGCCATAAAAACTCCTTATTTAAACAAAATTGTGAATGTTGAATGTTAACTGTTGAATTAAAGTATATATTTTTTTTAATCTTCTTCCACAATTCAGCATTCAACATTCATAATTCAACATTTCTTTATCTTTTCCAGCCGGGTTTCAAGTAGAGCTCAGCCAACTGAGCCATACTTACATTTGCAGGGGCATGGGTCAAGAGACACTGGGCCTTCTGGGTCTTTGGAAAGGCCATGACATCCCTTATGGTATCTTTTCCTGCCATAAGCATTACCAGACGATCAAGTCCAAAAGCAATACCTCCGTGAGGCGGGGCCCCATATGCCAGGGCCTCAAGAAGGAAGCCAAATTTGTCATGGGCCTCTTCTTCGGAGATTGATAAAGCTCTGAAAACGGCTTCCTGAACAGAAGTCTGGTGAATACGAATACTGCCTCCACCTATCTCAATTCCATTAAGAACCAGGTCATAGGCCCTAGACCTCACGTTCGCAGGGTCGCTGGATAACAATTCCATATCCTCGCTCCTTGGGGAAGTAAATGGATGGTGCAGAGCCACAAACCTTCCCTCATCTTCATCATATTCTAACAGAGGGAACTCAGTAATCCATATAAAATTAAATTTTCCTTCAGGAACAAGATTTCGACGCCTGGCAAGCTCCATCCTGAGCTCTCCCAGGACCTTGTATACAACGGCCTTTTGATCGGCCCCGAAGAACATTATATCTCCCGGAACCGCATCTAACTGCTGTACTATTGCTGTTTTCTCTTCCTCAGAGAAAAATTTCGCTATGGGTGACTGCCAAGAGCCGTCTTCCTTTATTTTTACCCAGGCAAGTCCCTTGGCCCCGAGACCTATTGCAAACTCAGTAAGATCATCCAGGTCTTTCCTGGAAAGATCCACCATGCCTTTTGCATTTATGGCCTTTACCACACCGCCGGCGGAAACCACCTTCTGAAAGACCTTCAGCCCGCATCCGGCGGCAATGTCCGATATGTCGCAGAGCTCCAGGCCAAAGCGCGTATCCGGACGGTCGGTCCCGAAACGATCCATTGCCTCCTGAAAGGTCAGCCTCCGAAACGGTGTCTTAATGTCCTTGCCCAGGGCCTCCTTAAACAGAAAGCACATCAGGCCCTCTATCAGGTCAATAATGTCGTCTTCATCAATAAAGGACATCTCCATATCCAGTTGTGTAAACTCAGGCTGCCGATCAGCCCTCAGGTCCTCGTCCCTGAAACACTTGACTATCTGGTAATAACGCTCAAGGCCCGAGATCATAAGGATTTGTTTATAGAGCTGGGGAGACTGTGGCAGGGCATAAAAGCGACCCGGGTTAACCCTGCTGGGCACGAGGTAGTCCCTGGCACCCTCAGGGGTACTTCTTGTCAGCATAGGGGTCTCGATCTCGAGAAAATCCCTGCTGTTCAAATAGGATCTCATAGCCTGACAGACCCTGTGCCGCAGGCTTATGCTCTCAACCATGTGGGGTCTTCTGAGGTCCAGATATCGGTATTTTAGCCTCAGGTTCTCAGATACTTCCCCTTCCTCATCAAGGGAAAATGCAGGGGTCTTGGAAGTGTTCAAAATGCGCAGATCACGGCATGCGACTTCTATCATGCCGGTCTTTATCTTTGGATTCGCCATGCCCTCGGGTCTTCTGCGGACCAGGCCTTTTACTGCAATCACATACTCACTTCTGAGACTGTGGGCCTTTTGATGTGAATCAGCGTGTACCTCAGGTGCAAATACCACCTGGGTGATCCCTTTGCGATCGCGAAGGTCTATAAAAATAAGCCCCCCGTGATCCCGCCGCCTGAGTACCCATCCCATCAGGACTACGTCTTGGTCCAGGTCCGTCTCTGTAAGACTATAACAATCATGGGTACGCTTCAGCCCATCCATAAAATCCATTCAGATTACCTCTTTAAGATTATATCCTTTTTAATTCAAAATTTAGAATTCAAAATTCAAAATTGTGTCTGAACAGCCTTTTCGTTCAGACACTAACCAGCCTCTCCACTGCTGAAATCACATCATCAACAGGTACCTCGTGCTGATCGCGGGTCATCATATCTCTGAGCACCACCTGTTTTTTATCAAGCTCGTCTTCTCCCACTATGAGCACATAACGGGCCCCTGCCCTACCGGCCTGCTTCATCTGGGCCTTAAGGCCCTTTTCCTCGTATGACATCTGCACAGCCAGCCCTTGACGGCGCCAGTGTTTTATCCAAGGAATAACCACTTTCCTGGCCTTGGGACCCAAAGCCGCTATAAACAGATCAATAGATGGTCCCTTCTTATCCTTTTCAAGAAGCAGCAACAACCGGTCAACCCCGATTGCCATCCCGACTCCAGGAAGATCAGGTCCGCCCAAGGCCTTTAAAAGGCCGTCATATCTGCCTCCTGCAGCCACTGTGCTCTGGGCACCCAGATCAGGAGAGACTATCTCAAAGGTGGTCATCACATAGTAATCAAGTCCCCTTACCAGGTAAGGATTTATAACAAATGGTATGTCCAAGGCCTTAAGAAAGGCCAAGACCTTTTCCATATGGCCCGCACACTCAGTACATAGATATTCCCTGTTCAGGGGTGCCTTGGCCATAATTTTTCTGCAGGCTTCGTTCTTACAATCAAAGGCCCTTAGAGGATTTATCTTGCTCCTTCTTTGGCAGTCAGGGCAGAGATCCTGAAATACACCCTCAAGATATTCCTTCAGATCATCCCTATACATGGGCCTGCATTCATGGCAACCCAGGGAATTGATTTCCAGACGCAGATCATTGAGTCCAAGCTGCTCCAGAATGTCCCATGCCATCCAGATAACCTCAGTATCTGAAAAAGGGGCCTTTGTTCCAATCACTTCCACATTTATCTGATGAAATTGACGAAGCCTGCCTTTTTGGGGCCGTTCATGCCTGAACATAGGCCCTGTTGTAAACAGCTTCAACACTGGAGACTGGGCAAAAAGTTTATGCTCGTTTACTGCCCTTACAAGACCCGCTGTTGCCTCAGGCCTGAGGGTCAGAGAATCACCGCTCCTGTCGATGAATGTGTACATCTCCTTTTCAACGATATCAGTAAGTTCGCCAATACTCCGAGCAAAAACCTCGGTCTTTTCCAGCAAAGGAATCCGTATTTCTTTCAGACCGAAGGCATTGAAAACACCGCGGGCAATGGACTCAACCCGATGCCGGAGTTCGATCTCATCAGGTAATACGTCTTTAAATCCGCGAACAGCTTTTATAGGCACTTCCGGCTCCTGTTGTGGGAGT
>JAGGRV010000272.1 GCA_021159445.1 Deltaproteobacteria bacterium
TGCTTTGAAACCTGAAAAAGGCTGTTGGCTGTCAGGGGGGAAAGTGAATAATTACGATCATACTACACGGCGTACAATAAATGTTGAATTTCGAATGTTGAATGTTGAATTAAGGTAAATGTACATGTCCTTTAAATCTTTTTCCACCATTCACCATTCAGCATTGTCTATAAAGGGATGCATCTCGGGCTTTTTGCAGTGTAATTAAAAATTAAAAAAACAATGATAAGGGAATTTAAGCCGGATATGAAGACTTCCCAAAAAAAAAGAAAATGGTCGGGGCGAGAGGATTTGAACCTCCGACCCTCTGCTCCCAAAGCAGATGCGCTGCCAGGCTGCGCTACGCCCCGATTAGTTGACGACATATTGTTTAACACAGGGTTTCAAAGCCTTCAAGGACTTTGGTTTTGGTACAGTGCTCTCAGTTCTATGGTTGCCTCAATGTAACACTATGTTTATATAGGACTACTTTATGGCTAAAACTCGCAGAAAGAAATCCAGAAAACCAATTGTATGGGGCTATCGTCCTCTGTTGGGAATCATACTTGGATCAGCCATCGTGGTATCCCTGGCAATTGGTAGTCTCATAATAGGGTATATGCTCCTGGGCCTCCCGGAAATCTCAAGTCTTAAATCTTATAGTCCTCCCATGGTCACGGAAGTACTCGACTCGGACCATCGTCCCATAGCATACTGGTATAAGGAGAAAAGATGGCCTGTCCCGATTTCCCGAATGCCGGACAGGCTGGTACAGGCCTTTCTGGCAGCTGAAGATGCTCGTTTTTACGAACATCCTGGCATTGATTTCATGGGGGTCATTCGGGCCATAGTAAAAAATGTGGAGGCAGGCGGGATAGTCCAGGGAGCGAGTACCATTACCCAACAGGTAACAAGATCCTTACTCCTTACACGGGAAAAGAGTTGGTTGCGCAAGGTTAAAGAAGCAATCCTTGCCTGGCAGATAGATGCAGCACTTACCAAAGACGAGATCCTGACCATATATTTGAATCAGATATATTTTGGGCAGGGGGCCTATGGAGTCGAAAGTGCTGCCAGGATCTATTTCGCAAAACATGTGGATGACCTGAATCTCGCTGAATGCGCACTCTTTGCCGGCCTGCCCAAGGCCCCGAGCCGGTACGATCCAACAAAACACATGGACCGTGCAAAAAAGCGCCAGGATTATGTGCTGAGACGGATGGTAGAGGAAGGCTATATTCCTTCAGAGGAGGCAGAAGAGGCAAAAAAGACCCCTATTCGCCTGGAAAGAGAGACCTTGGAGCCTCCGCCCGGTACAGATTATTTCCTTTCGGAAGTAAAAAAGGAACTTGAAGCAAGGTATGGCAAAAAAAGGCTCCTGACAGATGGTCTTACCGTAACAACTACTCTCAAAAGGGACTGGCAGATCAAGGCTAATGAAGCAGTGCTTCAGGGTCTGGATAGCTTGCTCAAGAGACATACTAAAGATACCGAACTGAACCAGTCTGTTCAGGCAGCCCTTGTGGCAATCGAGGCAAAAACCGGTGCTGTTCAGGCCCTTTGGGGGGGCAAGGATTTCAATAAATCTCAATTCAACCTGGCAACCCAGGGCAGGATGCAGCCCGGGTCTGCCTTTAAGGCAATAATCTATACAACGGCCCTATTCAATGGACTTGTAGCCCCTAATACAATCGTTGTGGATGAACCGATTTCATTGCCCGGAGCGGATTCTCAAACCATGTGGGAACCAGAGAACTTCGACAAGACCTATATGGGCCCGATCACCATAAGGACGGCCCTCACACACTCCCGTAATATCATTTCCGTAAAAATCGCAAAGGTAATTGGGCTGACCTCCATTCATGATATGGCAAGGCGTATGGGAATAGAAACACCCCTGGCAAATAATCTGTCTATTTCTCTGGGTTCTTCTGAAGTGACTCTAATTGAGATGGCAAGGGCTTTCAGTACCTTTCCCAATCTGGGAGAAAATGTTAAACCTCAATTTATTCAGGAAGTTAGAAATCGAAAAGGAGAAATAATAGAACAACTTGAGCCTGTTTTTAAAAAAGCGGTTGATCCGTTAACTGCTTTTCAGATGGTCCACCTCCTTGAGGGAGTAGTCCAGGATGGTACAGGCCGGAATGCCAGGGCCCTTGGGATTCCAGCAGGTGGCAAGACCGGTACCACTGATAATTGTCGAGACGCGTGGTTCATTGGATTTACCCCTGAAGTAGTGGCAGCAGTGTGGGTCGGGAGGGAAGACAAAAAATCATTGGGCACAAAAGAAACCGGGGGCAGAGTTGCATGCCCGATATGGACATCTTTTATGTCAGTGACAAAAGAAGAAATGACAAAACAGGATTTCAGCATGCCTCAGGGAATAGCTCTGGTCCCGGTAGACCGGCAAACCGGCGAAATAATTATACCTAAGAAAGACAATGAAAGCTCTTTTGTGTGGGAAGCAATGAGAGAGGATTTGCTCCCGCCTCTTCACCCTTCATCTGGAAAATTCAGGCTCCCTTCCTGGTTGAAAAGACTTGACGACTTCCTTTTTTAATCAGAAATGGACTAAACAATGCAAGATAGAAATCCGCTCAAGCTCACTATTGTAGGTCCAGGGGCTATGGGTTGCCTTCTGGCCGCCACGCTTTACAAACAAGATTGCCCCGTTTCCTTACTTGATTACAAGCCGGATCGCGCCGAGAGACTCAAGAAGGCCGGGATAAAGGTTATGTCATCAAAGGAGACATGGACCGCCTTTCCGAATGTTACTGCAGAACCCGAGTCTTTGAGCCCTCAGGACTGGGTGATAATGTTTGTCAAGGCCGCCAGGACTGCCGATGCCGTGAAGCGTATAGGTCCCCTGATAGGACCCGGAACCCTGGTTGTTACTCTGCAAAACGGTATAGGGCACGAATCCACACTTTCTAAAATTGTAAAACCGGAACAGATTGCCCTTGGCGTAACCTCTCAGGGGGCGACTCTACTGGATGAAGGGCATATTCGCCATGCCGGGAGTGGTCCCACAACGCTTGGATTAGTAATCCTCAACCCTGAAGCCAAAGACAGATTAATTTCTTTAGCGACTTTACTGAACGAGGCGGGATGGCCCTCTCAAGTAGTTGAAGACATCTATCCTCATATATGGCGCAAATTGATTGTCAATGTTGGGATAAACGCATTAACCGCCCTCTGCGGCCTTACCAACGGAAAATTACCACAACATCCGGAGTCCTTGCGACTTCAAGAACTTGCAGTTGCTGAGGCATGGACGTTGTCATCAAAGAAAGGCATTACCTTGGGCCTTTCACTTGAAGAGGCCCATGATATGGTTAATTCTGTGTGTAAGGCAACTGCGCAAAACAGGTCCTCCATGCTCCAGGACCGTACCAAAAACAGGCCTACTGAAATCGACTACATTAACGGCGCCATTACCGGGATGGGCAGAGAACTTGGAGTTGCGACCCCGGTAAACGAGGTCTTGACTCTTCTTGTGCGCTTAAATTCACGTCTGGGCTGGAAAAATCCGTTTTAATACAAAAAGACATTGACATTTCCATAATTGTATTATTATGTTATGACATTCAGGCCTTGGAAGCGATTAATTTAAGTATAAGCCACCACGTTACAAATGGTCATTTTTTGGCCAATTCAGGTTCGACAAACAAAAATTGTGGCATTCATAGTTAGTAAGAATCCTTCTGTTTCCAAACGCTAAATATTCCTTTGCTGATACTAAGGAACGTACAATAAATAACTTGAACAAATTAATGTCTTTTTTGCCGTCTTCTTCGTTGCTCGTCGATCACATAACCCGTTATGCTCGCTCCTCGCGCCTTGAATACAACAAAAAATCCTATTAATTTTTGTTCAACTTATTTATCTCCCGTTCCTAAACAATTAAATATAGAACACGTTACCTATCTTGATGTGGGCTGCGTTTTTCTGGTTTTAAAGCTAACCTGTCGCATCTTGTAGAGATGGTGCAACATTACCTGCGGTCAAAATTCCATAAAAGCCATCCCTCTTCACAACGAACCACAAATTACATTAAATCTTTCCAAAGGCGATTAGTTTGAGCCCATTTTCTATTACAATTGCTATATTTTTTTGGACCTTATTATAACTTGAATTTCTTCAAAAAATTTACGCCCGCAGATTTTTTTAAGAATATGTAAATTCCATAGAGGTAAAACTATGCCAAAAACATCAAAGACAAATAGAGCAAAAACATTAATTTTAGCTGATTTAAAACGTAAAAGCATAGGTGAACTTCACAAAATAGCAAAAGACCTGGGCATAGATTCTCCCAGCGGGATGCGTAAACAGGAGATCATCTTTGCTATACTTAAGGCCCAGACCGCCAATAATGGGTCTGTATATGGCGAGGGTGTACTGGAGATACTCCAGGATGGATTTGGTTTCCTCCGCAGCCCGGACTACAATTATCTGCCAGGCCCGGATGACATATACGTATCTCCGTCACAAATCAGACGTTTTTCCTTGAAAACCGGCGATACCGTCTCCGGCCAGATCCGTCCTCCCAAGGAGGGGGAACGATACTTTGCCCTGCTAAAGGTAGAATCTCTAAACCATGATGCCCCTGAGGCATCCTTTGATAAGGTAATCTTTGACAACCTCACGCCTCTCTATCCTGATGAGCATCTCAATCTGGAGACCGATTCAGACAACTATTCCGCCAGGATAATGGATTTTATGACTCCAATCGGTAAGGGCCAAAGAGGACTTATCGTCGCACCTCCCCGAACCGGCAAGACAATGCTCCTCCAAAATATCGCCAACAGTATCACCAAAAATCACCCCGAGGTTATATTGATTGTCCTGCTCATAGATGAAAGACCGGAGGAAGTCACAGACATGCAACGCATTGTAAAGGCTGAGGTTGTCAGCTCGACGTTCGATGAGCCGGCCCAGCGCCATGTCCAGGTCTCCAAAATGGTTATTGAGAAAGCCAAACGCCTGGTGGAACATAAACGCGATGTGGTGATACTTCTGGATAGCATCACCAGGCTTGCCAGGGCCTATAACACCGTAGTTCCTCCCAGTGGCAAGATCCTCTCCGGAGGTGTAGACTCCAATGCGCTTCAGAAACCCAAGCGCTTCTTCGGGGCTGCCAGAAACATTGAGGAAGGGGGTAGTCTTACAATAATCGCCACTGCCCTTGTGGATACAGGAAGCCGAATGGACGAGGTCATATTTGAAGAGTTTAAGGGCACTGGAAACATGGAAATACATTTAGACAGAAAGCTCACTGACAAACGGATATTCCCCTCAATCGACATCAACCACTCCGGCACCAGGAAAGAAGAGTTGCTGCTGCCCGAGGATGTGTTGAATCGAATTTGGCTTTTGCGAAAGCTTCTATCACCCTTAAACCCGGTAGACAGCATGGAATTCCTCCTGGATAAGATGCGGGGTACGGAAAACAACGCCGAGTTTTTGGCATCCATGAACAGATGATATTGGGTTTAAACTTAAATCCTGAATACAGACCTCGTTAAGTGGTTGAATAGTTGATTAGTTAAGTGGTTATTATTGTTTGAATTTATATCGTTTGCACAAAAATTGGACACTTGATGTAGTTGAAGGTCTAATATACTGATTTAACATGCTTATTTTTCGACTCAACGACTCAACGACTCAACTATTTGACGATCTCTGGAATATCGGATTTTGAACAAAAACACTTTTTGCAGTATAGTTATTTTAAAAATAGTGAAACCCAACAGGAGATATAAGAAAACATGAAGGAAAAAATCCATCCAAAATACTATAACGCCAAGGTAAGATGCGCCTGTGGTAATGAGTTTGAGATAGGTTCAACCCAGAAAGAGATAAAGGTAGAGATATGCTCCAAGTGTCATCCTTTCTTTACCGGCAAACAGAAACTGGTCGATACTGCCGGGAGGGTGGAGAAATTCTACCGCAGGTATGGTGAGACCGCGGGAAAGCAGGCCTGAGTCGTCATAACAATAGACCTAACCGTTCATGGGATTACAACGCCCTTTTTACCGCACAACCCACCGAACTGTAAGCGTTTACCAATAGACCTTGGAATGTTAGCTAAACTTCAAGAATTAGAGAATAAATACCTGGACTTAGAGCAAGAACTCAGCGACCCTGATTTACTGAAAAATCAAAAAAAATATCAGGAGATTGCAAAAAGGCACGCCGATCTGAGAGTAATAGTTCAATCTTACCGCCAGGACCGCGACATACTGGAACAAATCGATGAAAACAAGGTCTTGCTCGGTGATCCTGACCCGGAAATCCGGAAACTCGCACAGTCAGAACTTGAGGAGCTTGAAGAAAAAAGCAGGGAACTAAAGGAACAAATAAAACGCCTCCTCCTGCCTAAAGACCCCAATGACGAAAAGAACGTGCTTTTGGAAGTCAGGGCCGGTACGGGCGGAGACGAGGCTGCCCTTTTTGCAGCGGATCTGTTCCGCATGTACAGCCGCTATGCTGAGCACAAAAAATGGAAAGTGGAGGTGCTAAACGCCCATCTGACCGGGGGCGGTGGATTCAAGGAAATTATCGCCCTTGTTTCCGGGAACAGGGTTTATAGCTGTTTGAAGTACGAAAGTGGCACACACAGGGTCCAGAGGGTACCTGATACCGAGACCCAGGGACGCATACACACATCGGCCGTTACTGTAGCCGTATTGCCCGAGGCCGATAATGTAGACGTGGATATTGATCCTGCTGATCTTCGGATTGACGTTTACCGCGCCTCAGGAGCAGGGGGTCAGCATGTCAACAAGACAGAGTCCGCAGTGCGTATTACCCACCTGCCCACAGGGCTGGTAGTACAGTGTCAGGATGAGCGCTCGCAACACAAAAACAGGGCCAAGGCCATGAAGGTGCTTTATGCCCGTCTGCTGGATCTAAAACGCACAGAGCAACAATCCCAGGTCTCAGATGAACGACGGAGCATGGTGGGTACAGGGGACAGGAGTGAGCGTATCCGCACCTACAATTTCCCTCAAGGCAGAATGACCGACCATCGAATAGGCCTCACCCTTTACCGCCTTGAAACCATAATGGAAGGGGATATAAACGAAATCATAGAGGCACTGGGGACTCACTATCAGGCGCAGGCCCTGGCCCAAAGCTCAAATGACAATAGCCCAGGCACTCTTCGAGGCCACTAAACAACTCGCGCGCGCGCAAATAGAAAATCCGCAACTGGAAGCTGAAATTCTGCTGGCCCACCTTCTGGGAAAAGAACGGATCCGGTTTCACCTCCATCCTGAATTTCTACTTGAAGACCCTGTAAACGAACAGTATATGGCCCTTGTTGCGCGAAAGGCCATGCACGAACCCACTGCCTATATTTTGGGGCAGCGGGAATTCTGGTCTCTTCCTTTTCGCGTAACCAGGGATACTCTGATACCCAGACCTGAGACCGAACTGATTGTGGAGATGGCCCTTGCCCTTGTAAAGCAGGAAAGATGGCACAGGCCCTTTATCCTGGACCTGGGTACTGGTAGCGGCATACTGGCAATAACACTTGCTTGCGAAATCCCAGAAGCCGCTTTAGTGGCAACAGACCGGTCATTCCCTGCGCTGATCGTAGCACATCAAAATGCAAAAAGACACGGAGTAAAATCAAGGATAAGCCTGGTACAGGCAGACTGGATCAAGCCCTTTAAGTCGTGTGAAACCGGCATTTCCCAGCATGAAAAAGGAGTCGCCGCCGCAAAACAGGGATTTCATCTGGTTGTCAGCAACCCACCTTACGTGGCCAATAAGGACAAGGGGCTCCTGGCAAAAGAAATATTCAAATATGAACCAAAGGGGTCGCTCTTCAGCGGAAAAGATGGACTTGAGGATATTGAAAAACTTATTAAAGCCGTTCCCCAGGTACTTCGCAAAGAAGCATGGTTTATCTGTGAAATCGGATGGAATCAGGGAAAACAGGCCATTCAGATGACCAAAGATACCGGTATATATAAATGCGTAGAGATCAAAAAAGATCTGTCAGGCAAAGACAGAGTCTTAATGGCAAAGAGAAAGTGTTAAAAGAGCCAGACTGAATCTGGCTCTTTTATACAATTAAATCAGATTATTAGTGACGCCTACGTCTGGCCTTACGACGTCTACGTTCAGCCTCCTGCATCTTGCGTCGTTTTTTTATGCTTGGTTTTTCGTAAAAGCGACGATTTTTCAGTTCCCGCTGAAGCCCGTCAAGCTGCATCTTTTTCTTCAGCACCTTGAGGGCCTTTTCCAGGCTTTCCTGGACTTCTACCACTATCGCCAAGGGTATCCCCCCTTCCTATTTTGGATTAACTAAATCACTATATCTTCCTTCAATACAACATGTCAACGTGCACATGACATTTTTTCACTTAGCAGATATGTCCTCTGTCTTTATGACCTTTTTGGTACCGCGATAATCCTTAGGGTTCAGGCCGTGTTTCTGGAAGAGTTTGTAAAAATCCGCCCTATAGTAGCCCGCAGACTCAGCAGCTTTGCTAACATTCCCTTTTGTAATCCTGAAAAGGTCTTCCAGATATTTTTTGATGAACTGGTCTTTGGCCTGTCTTAGGGGAATCTTTTTTTGTGGCAGGCAACTACTGGCCAGGGACGTATTTGCAAACATTGTGCTGGTTATGGTGTTCCCTGTAGAAACGGCAACAAGATATTCAACCACGTTTTTCAACTCACGGACATTCCCGGGCCAGCTATATGTTCGAAAACCATCAATGACATCCCCCTCGATTCTCTTGATATTTTTACCCATCTTGGTTTCGTATTGCTTAAAAAAATGTTGCATTAACAGGAGAATATCTTCTCGCCTTTCCCTCAAAGGAGGAATGTTGATTGGAACTACATGAACTCTGTAATACAGGTCCTCTCTGAAACGACCTTCTTCAACCAGTTTACTGAGGTCTCTCTGGGTTGCCACTATCAGTCTCACATCTACCTTGTTCACATGGTCGTTCCCCAGGGGTTTTATTTCTCCGGTCTCTATGACCCTCAGTAGCTTGGCCTGCATGGCCTCACTCATCTCCCCTACTTCATCCAGAAACAGCGTGCCCTTATGGGCCTGTCTAAAGAAGCCTATCTTACTGCTTACAGCACCTGTATAGGCTCCCTTTACATGTCCAAAAAATTCGTCTTCCAGTAACGTCTCCGGGATGGCTGCACAATTAACAGCCACAAAAGGTTCTTTGCTTCTTGGGCTGTGGAAGTGTATGGCATTAGCCACCAATTCCTTTCCGGTTCCTGACTCACCGTAGATAGTTATGGTGCTTTCAATAGGGGCAACCTGGACTATCTGCCTGAATACGGCCCTTATCTGTGGACTGGTGCCAATCATGTCCGCAAACTGGAATTGATCCTCCACTATACGTTCAAGGTCAGCCACCTTTTTCAACAATTCTCTTTTCTCAATGGCCTTTTCTATTTTTAAGGCCAGGTCATCATGATTTATTGGCTTTTCGACATAGGAGAAGGCCCCGGCCTTTACAGCCTCAACTGCCTTCTCTATAGTGCCATGGGCAGTGAAAATAATGGTCTGAAGATCAGGATCTATCTTAAGACACTCTTCCATAAGCTCTATTCCGCTTATATTGTTCATTTTTTGATCAGACAAGAGAAGGTCAATTTTTCCCTCCTGAACCTTGAATATCTTGAGGGCATCTATAGGATCTGAGGCTGTAATCACATCTTCATAACCAAAGAGCTTGAGGCGCATCTTTGTCGTTACGAGTATGTTCTCTTCATCATCAACGAGAAGGATCCGTGTTTTTGAAGTAGTATTTTTATCCACTGGTCTGATATTGGAAGTGTTGGTCATTTCCTTTTCTATTCTCATTTCCTGTTGAGAGAGATGTTTGAGTTATGTTAAAGTCCTAAATAATGAAATTATTAAAAAACGGCCTAAGCCTCTTTAACAAGCTTTTTTTTGGCTACCTGATACTTTCGGCCATTATGATACTGCCTTGCGTGGTATCAATCTATAGCCTATCACAGCTGGAACGTTTTGCGACGAGCGTAGCCAAGCACGACTTAGAACTATCTAAAACCATAGAACAACTTAAAGCAATACCACCTTCAATGGAAGCTGAAGGCCGTCGTCTCGTAACCCTATACAAAGAGGACGCTTACCAATCTCTTGTGTCACTGATCCAGGACTTTAAAGACAGTTTGATCAGTGTGCAGAGAGACGGTCCCAAAGAAATTAACCCCATTGTCCATGACATTGAGCTTAATCTGGATAAACTCGAAAAGCTTGCCAGTATTGCCAATGCAAGCTTACCCAAAAGTAGCCCGCCTGAAATCACACCTATTGAGGCCCAGCGAGAAAACGAAGTCAAGGCCATAATCTCCAGCATAATGACAGAGCTTCATGACCTGGAAAAAGGAGCACAAAAGGCGATCAGTCTCAGATTTTCCACAATCTCGTCCCTTAGCTCACAGGCAAGGAAAATAACTATATTTGTGTTGGCCGTAGCCTTTATTTTCTTCGTTTTTTTTACCGCATGGTTCCTGTACAGATATATAAAAAAGCCAATAGATCACCTCCGTCACGGCACTGAAATCGTTGGCCAGGGCTATTTCGACCAACCTATTACTATAGAGTCCAGGGACGAACTGGGAAAGCTTGCCGAGGCATTTAATAATATGGCGATAAGGCTCAAGGAGCTGGACAAGCTAAAGTCTGATTTCATAGGAATGGTGAGCCACGGACTAAAGACCCCTCTAACTTCCATGATGGAAGCTGCCAAACTCCTTTCTGAGCCCAAAATAGGTAAGTTAAACAAAGATCAGCAAAAATTAGTAATTATATTAAATGAGAGCATGAGCCGATTTCATAGCCTGATAGATGATCTTCTGCACCTTTCCAGACTAAAGGCAAGGCTTAAAGCTATTAAAAAGCGCCCTTTGGACATCACAAAGTTTTTTTCGGATATCATCCAGACCTTAGAACCCATGGCCCAGGGGAAAAATCTTGACATAGAGCTAGTTCCTGTATCAGGACCGAAAAAGAATATACCGGTTGACGAAGAAGGGCTATTTGACGCATTTATGAATATTTTACACAATGCCGTGAGGTTTAGTCCAAAAAATGGAAAAATAAAGATCACCTTGGAATATACCGATGATAATGGTAATGAGTGGTTAAGAATTGGTATTATTGACGCCGGACCAGGAATAGATAAATCTGAAACAGAAAAGATATTCGATAAATTCTATCAAATCCAAACAATACGGAGAAAAGACGGGTCCGGACTTGGTCTGGCAATTGCCAGAGAAATTATTCTGGCCCATGGAGGCAAGATTTGGGTAGAAAGTCCACCACCAGAAGATGTCGCAGTTTTACCAGGAAAAGGGGCTGCCTTCTGGTCTGTTTTGCCATATTCTTCTTGACATTGGTCGTTGGGTGTACCACTGGATTCCAGGAAAAGTTCCATATACCTGATCCATGGAAAGAGGCGACCCTACTCTTGAGAGATGGCCGGGTTGATGAGGCCATTTCCAACCTGAAGCCATTACTCAATGACCCTGATTATGCATGCAGGGCGGCATTTTATCTGTTTGCTTTTGATGGGGCCAAGGATGAATACATTAGGATCATACGCTCTGAAACCTGTGAGTATAAAACGCCCGGAGAGGCAAAGTTGGTGAAAAAACTTCTGACCACTGAAGAAAAACTCCTCCAATTGAAATCAGAGTACAACAAGCAGCAATCAAGTGTAAGTGACCTGCAGAAAGAGACACAAAATCTGGAAAAGGAACTGAGCCGCCTCCGCTTCGAGCTGCAAAAGATGGAAGAGATCCGGCGTGAAACGGAGAAATGGCGAATGCAGTAAATTCATGTCACCAATGGTATTTTCAAAGAAAGTACTCCAACTCATAATCACTGAACTGGTTTCAACTTAAATTGAGCGGTTAGCTTTTAGCGGTTAGCTATTAGCTTAATAATTATCGGTCTGTCGCCCTGATAAGCAGGATGATCGAGAGTTTTTTTAAATATTCCCCTTGACAGAGTATTTTCTT
>JAGGRV010000095.1 GCA_021159445.1 Deltaproteobacteria bacterium
AGAAATAAGCTTTTCACGCGCCCAGCTTTCCTCAATGATGCTGACAAGTTCATCCGAAATATTGATGCACCACCGGTTATTCCACCGATCTTCAAACCATCTGGATAGCTTGCGGCCGGCATCGTGATCAAGAACATCGACATTAAGCTCTCCCTGCAATGAAAGACCGGCAAAGGTCAAATTACTGCTGCCGAGATAGCCAACGATTGGATTAATGGGGTCGGGACGGAAAAGCAGATACAGCTTAGCATGCAGGGGATAACGGAGGAAAAGTTTAACAACAACCTTTTTGGCCTTTATCTGGGCAGCCAGACGGCGCAATCCAGCCTCATCCTCATTAGTAGGGGCACCAACCGTTAGCTGTTCCCGGAATTCTTCGGCCAGTTTTTTCTTGAGGCGAAGGGCTGTTTGGTTGTCCATATCATCATGGTGATTGGTGAAACCCATTGCCCTTCGCAAATCCTCCGATGGATGGCTGTGCATCCCGACAAGGAGTCTACAGCAGTTCCCTTCACCTCCAGACCACTTCTCAATATAAGCATCAAGCTGTTTCCACCCACGGAGATTAAAGTAACCCACGCAAAAATCTGCACGGTTCGCCACGGCGAGTGTATCAGTGAGTGCAGGATGAAATTTTTGCTCGATATTATCAAAAATGCGCGGCATGTAACTTCTCTCCCCGCTCGTTTGGTTTCAAGGCCAATATCTCTTAATCTCCTCGGCAAACACTCCAGCTATCTTCAGGAACGTGTTGTCCACATCCATAGATTCTGGTTTCAAGGCAATCACATGAAAATTCAGGATTTTTGTTGACTGAGTTGGATTAATTTTTCATTGTCCCCAATTCTCATGCCGACCTGAGAATAACTGGACCAGTCGCCAGCGAATTTCTTTTTTTACCACGGCCAGATCTTTTTTACTACAGAGAAACATAGAGCAGATTTTTGCCATAGCCGGTAGACGACTGCCGAGAAAAGACGCTTCCTCATCCGCCGCATGCTTACGGGCTCAAATATCCGAAGGTTATAGAACTTTGGCCGCTGTTGGCTCCCAACTTGACTAATATGCACTTGAATATTAGAATATTGGAAAATGCAAAAAAGGATAGATTTATGCGGACTTCAATTGAAATCTCCGACAAACACCGAAGTGCTTTGCTATCACTGGCAGCTCAAAAGGGATTAAGAGGATACTCCGGTATTATTCAGGAAGCTTTAGACTACTATATTGCCCATCAAACCAGAACGGCAGATGTAAAAAAGAAAGTCATGAGGATGAAAGGAAGCTGGAAGAAAGAAGAAACAGAACAAATCAAATATAGACTGGCTGACCTGAGGGAAAATTGGAAAAAACTGTAATTGCGGATACCGATGTTGTAATTGATTTTTTTTCCGGCATAGAACCTGTTGCATCAATGGTATCCGACCTTATCGATCAGGACTGTTTGGCCTTGACTACAATATCTGTATTTGAGCTATATGTCGGCATATCCGGCAAAAAAAGATTAAAGCAGATTGATGATCTGCTTTCGATTATACCGGTTTACTCCCTTGAGAAAAAAGAAGCTAAAACCGCTGCAAAAATTTATATTGATTTGAAACAAGCAGGAAAATTAATTGGCAATCAAGATATTCTGATAGCCGGAATCTGTATAACTTACGACATCCCCCTGATTACCAGAAATACAAAACATTTTTCAAGAATTTCACACCTTAAACTTTTCAATAACTTCAGGCACTTTAGCTCACTTCAGGCACTTTAAACTCAGTTAACACGAAAATAATTACTAAGGTACTATAAACCCCCTTAAAATTCTGGTGCCGGAGGCGAGAGTCGAACTCGCACGGGCGCAAGGCCCACGGGATTTTGAGTCCAGCGCGTATACCAATTTCACCACTCCGGCAATGTATTTTCCTGATAACAAAACCAAACCACAGTGTCAATCAATAATCCTGTAGAAGCAAATCCTGAATTCGATCCCAGACCCTCTCTCCGACCTCTTCCTTGTGCAAAAGGGGCAGGGCCTCAACGTCGCCATCTGCGGAGACAATTAGGACCCTATTATTCGGTACATCAAAGCCGGCATCAGGCTGGGACACATCATTGGCAATCAGTAAATCCGCCCCTTTAAGCTTTATTTTCTTTATAGCCTGCGCCTTAAGATCCTGGGTCTCTGCGCAAAAACCTACGATTATCTGTCTGCCCTTACGACTCTTTACCAACTGCGACAAGATATCATTCGTCCGTACAAGATCTAAATGCAGTTCAGGGGTGTCTTTTTTGATCTTCTGATCGGCTTTACCGGCAGGGGTGTAGTCTGCCACTGCGGCAGTCATGATTATTACATGAGCATCTTGCGAAAGTTTGCCAATTATGTCCTCCATCTCGCCTGCAGTCTCCACAGGATATATCTCTATGTCCGAAGGATGTGGAATGGAGACAGGACCACTTACAAGGGTCACTATCGCACCGCGCCTGAAGGCAACCATAGCCATAGCATAACCCATGACTCCTGAGGAACGGTTAGAAATATACCGGACAGGATCCAGATATTCTCTGGTCGGCCCGGCAGATACCAGTACATTCATTCCTCTTAAAGTCTGTGGAGCTGTTGCCTTAAGTATTGCCTCCCTCACCACGGACCACTCTGGCAGTCTTCCCCGGCCCCGGTCGCCACAGGCCGTTTCCCCTACCTCCGGCTCTATCACTCTGTAGCCCAATGCCTTAAGACGCTCCATGTTTGCCTGAGTCGCCGGATGCGCATACATGGCCGGATTCATTGAAGGGGAAAAAAGTACCGGACCGGAAAACGCCAGGAGTAATGTGGAAAGGAAGTCATCTGCCAGACCATTTGCGGCTTTGCCAATTATATTTGCAGTGGCAGGCAGCACCAGAAAGAGGTCGGCAGACCTGGCAAGTTCTATGTGAGGAATGGTCTCAGCACCCTCCACGCAAAACAGATCCGTGTACACTTTTTCGCCTGTAAGAGCTGCGAAAGTAATGGGCGACACAAACTCGGTTGCATGCTCGGTCATCACGGGTATTACCCGTGCACCCAATGCACGAATCTTCTTGGAATAATCAGCCGCCTTATACGCGGCAATCCCACCGGTTATTCCAAGAAGGACGGTCTTCCCCTCCAATGGCGTATAGGGTGAGGCCTCCTCTGATAGAATCTCTGAGCCGGGAATCTGTTTCACATTATCATTGGCCAAGTGGTTCGCTCACCCAGATCTGGACTTCGGTCTTAAAGCCCATTCGTCCTTCATATATCTGCATAAGACAATAGGCGTTATGTCCTTTAGAAAATGCAAGAAAGTTCCGCTTTGCTTTCAATGTACCATCCAATACCCAGCCATGACTAGGCATGGATTTTGTGAAAAATTCCACCAGTGAAGCCATGGTTACCCTGCCCTTATATACCAATATTCCACCCTGAAAACCCGAGGTCTTAATCATTATTGTCTTGTCTTCCACCTTCTCAAGTTCTATGGGTATAGGAAGATCCGGAAACTCGTATATAACATTGGCGGCTGCAGAACCCGGAGCAGTTTGAGAGAATTCCGTCGAAGGCTCCTCTGGTGCCGAACTCGTCTGGGCGCACGAAGTCAGAAGAAAGTTTGGCAGATAGAAGATTAAAGCAGTAATGAAAAAAATAGCTGATAATTTTTTGTGAAAGCGCATTTTACATCCTCCTGTACTTATTATTTTTCAAATATTATAGTTGATCATATCAATTTCATAGTAATTGAACAAGAGCAACCCGACGCTGTTAGCTATTAGCCGTTAGGTTTTAGCTTAACAGTCCGTTTTCATACAAAGTTTTTACCTAATAGCTAACGGCTAACAGCTAATGGCTGGCATCCGTCTATGTTGAAAAAGTGTAAACTATAGGATAAAGGATGCCAATGTCTGACACCAAAAAAGAAAAAAAACCTGGAATCCGCTCCAAAAGCTCTCGTTGGGGCAAGCGTAAGAAATATCGCTGTCATATCTGTAACAGGGAATTGCCTTTTTGCTGGAATTGCCCTTGCGGTTTTCAGATTTGTGATGACTGTCTGAAAGAAAATATGTGGGGTATGAGCAATAATGTAATATGGATCTGCCCTGACTGTGGACGCATAAGAGGCTTTTGACAACTTCCGGAGCCTATTCGACACCTATTTCCACAGCCAGTTTCTCTATTTCCTTCACCATATCATCAATTACATTAAGACCCTGATGCCAGAAATTGGGATCATGGAGGTCTATGCCAAAGGACTCAAGCAACACATAGGGTGTATCACTTCCACCGGCAGCCAATAGCTCCAAATAGCACGGGACAAAATCCAACCTTCCCTTTTCATACATGGAGTAAAGAGACAAGACCAGGAGTTCGCCAAAGGCATAGGCATATACATAGCCTGGTGTATGGATAAAGTGACCTATGTAAGACCACCAAATACCATAGTTATCGGTCAGAGTTACGCTGTTGCTGAACATTTCCTCCTGGGTCTTAACCCAAATATTTGAAAATTCATCCGGAGAAAGCTCTCCCTTTGAACGCCGCTTATTGTGAACTTCATTTTCAAACCGGTTCATGGCAATCTGACGAAACACAGTGGCAAAAATGGACTCAATCTTGGTGGTAGCGAGCCACAATTTTTCTTCCGGCCTTTCCAAATTCCTCATCAAATCCTTAAATACCAGCATTTCACAAAAAACCGAGGCAGTCTCGGCTAAAACCAACGGAGTATTACTGTTTAGATAGCCCTGCTTACCCGCCAGGATCTGGTGAACACCATGGCCAAGCTCATGTGCCACTGTCTCAACATCCCTGAGATTCCCGGTATAATTCACAAGTACATAAGGATGGACCTGTGGAACTACGGGGTGCGCAAAAGCCCCCCCGGTTTTCCCCGGTATTACTGGAGCATGTATCCATTGCTTGTCAAAAAACAGATTGGCAACTGAGGCCATCTTGGGAGAAAATTCCCCAAAGGCATTAAGCACTATCTCTTTACTTTTCTCCCAATCAACAACCCGCTGAGGCAGATAAGGTAAGGGAGCATACCTGTCGTAGTCAAAAAGTTCTTCCAACCCGAGTAAGCGTCGCTTTAAACCGTAATAGCGTTGGACTATGTCGTAACGATCTGTTGCGGACGCAATAAGGGAATCAACAGTGTCATCATCGAGTTCATTCGCAAGGTTCATGG
This sequence comes from Deltaproteobacteria bacterium, assembly GCA_021159445.1. GTDB lineage: Bacteria > Desulfobacterota > Dissulfuribacteria > Dissulfuribacterales > UBA3076 > UBA3076. The sequence goes on from JAGGRV010000095.1 coordinate 5,196, forward strand.
ACCTGATCCAGTTACGATAGTCCCGAAGCCTGTCATCAATCATCTTATCGCCAAGGACGGTATTAAATGTGTGGGTAAGTACAATTGACTGACTGCGCAACCCATCCGTAAGGTCCTTTGCCGCGTTTTTCCTGACCTTACGGTTCGGGGAGTAAAGATCGGTTAAGACCTCTTCCTGAGTGCGGGCTTCTTTACCAAAACGCTGGGCTGCCAAGACCTTTTCAAACAAGTTGATCCAGCTTGAACGACCTACCGGGCTAATCTCAATTATGAGCTGCTCTTCCGCTTGAGAGAGAAGATGAGGTTTGTATCGCCTGGCTGCCTGCAAATAGTGCCTGTAGTGTTCCAGTATGGGGTCAGCGAGCAGGTCATCCGCCTTCTCACCAGGAACATTTGCCCACTCAATATCAAAAAACACTACATCTTTATTCACCATACTGAAGAACTCATTGACTTTCTGCAAAAAAGCACCGGCCTCCGGGTCATTAACATGGGTTAAAAAATGTAGCTGGGCAAATGCATTGAGTCTTCCCATAATAATAGTCAGACCTTCATATTCACTGACGGCAGCGAATAGTTCTGTAGCTGTAAGTTCTGCAATCTTGCCAGAATACTTATCAGCAATCTCAAGAGCCAACTTCTGACATTTCTCCATGTCATCATGGATATCGGAATCATCAATGCCTTGGTACAAATCCCCAAGGTCCCAAAGGACTTCTTCTGTTCCCAATTCTTCCATTATGTCATTATTCATAAAGAAATCTCCTAACCCGGACAAGCCAGAACCAAACAGGTTTAAAGATAAAAAAATGATAAGCGTTTACAGAGTGCTGCAGATGCGAGGAGTACGGGTACATAGACGTACTCCCTGTACTTCAAGTGCCCGACAACAAAGCAGATGCGGTGCCCTGTAAACGCTTACAAAAAAAGTGGGTTGGCAAAACAGAACGCAAGAGAAAAAATGGATTTTAAATGACCCTAAAACTTTGAAGCTCTGTGCCTGGAAGAAAGCAAAGCATATTTATAGGCCCCGGCATTCTCTAGCTTAATCCAGCGGTCACCGGAAAGGAAATACCACTGACGACCGTCAAACTTGGCAACAAGAGCGCCATGATAGGACAACATTGTTTTAATTTCATCAGGAGTATAGGGATTATCATATTCTCCTGTGACTTGCGCATCCTGACATGCCGTAAAAAGAAAAAGAAGGCTGACGATAATCAGAACCACACTTAGCCGACGCGAATAATTCACGTAAATATTAGAGCAATTCTTCACAATATATTTATTTTAACATCTATAGTATCTAAGTCAAGGGGTACATTTCAGCTATTGCCAAAGGGCCTTAAGGAACGGTCCGCAAATAAGTTGGACAATATTGTGTTTGGATTTGTGTTGAATTTGGCCGATCCGATTGAGCAAAACCGCAGGCATAGCAGTGTTATGTTGAGGATTTTGTGATTGAGGATCGGCCAAAGTCGGCTCAAAGACGGGCGCAAGATGTTCAGGTTATTTGCGGACCGTTCCTAACTGTCCACTACGTCAGAAAGTGCTTTTTGAGCATCCTGTATTTTCTTTCTCAACTTTGGTTTGTCCTTTGACTCCTTCATCAGTTTAAGAGCTTTCTGATAGGCCTGTAATGCTTTATTAAAATCCCCCCCAACCATATAAGCATCGCCAAGGTGTTCTGCTATAACCGGATCGTCAGAAATTAAATCATGTGCCTTTTCGAGATAGAAAATGGACTGATCATTCTTGCCCTTCTTGAAGTATACCCACCCCAGACTATCTGTTACATAACCATCATCCGGCTGAATAGAAAGCGCTTTTTTTATCAAAAGCTCGGCCTCATCAAGGTTAACCCCTTCTTCAGCGTAGGTATACCCAAGGAAGTTAAGGGCTTCAACGTAATCTCCAGCCTTTTCAATGGCCTTTTTAGCACACTCTATAGCTTGTTCTCTCTGCCCCAGCTTATCCAAGATCATCGCAAGATGGAATAATAACTCCTTATCGCCAGGGGTTGTATCTATGGCCTTGCGAAGAATCTCCTCGGAATCATGCAGCCTGTTTGCCGCATCGTATAGAGTGGCAAGGGAGATCACCCATTGTTTCGTATTGGGGCGGTCTTTTAGGCTTTCTTCGATAAGGTGCAACGCCTGATCGAGTTGTCCCTTTTCTCTAAGCAGGTATGCCAAACGAACCCTCGCTTCCACGGCAAGTTCATCATCAATGTGGATGGATTCGAGCATTTCTATGGCCGCATCAGGATCACCTTTCTGCTCATAGGCAATTGCCATATAGTAAAAAATTTGACCCTGATCAGGATAAGTATGAGCCATCTCTTTAAGAATAGATAATGCATCATCATACTTTTTATGATGAAGACACAGTATCGCGACATTAAATCCAATTGCAGGGTAATTTTGTGCTAACTGCTTGAGTTGCCGAAATTCTGAAATTACCTCATCTACTCGTTTTTCTTCAATTAATAGCATCAGGAGCCGCTCTCGTGCCTCAAGGTTGTTAGGCTGTTGAGCTAACAGTGCCCTGTAGGAATCAATAGATTTGTCTATCCTTCCTTGCCTTTTGTAGACATCAGCCAGATCCTGATACACTATTATAAGATGTGGATTCAATTTTAATGCCGTGTTGAGATATTCCTCGGCCTTTGAAAGATTGCCGGCATCTCGATATATCCTTCCCAGATAATAATGTGCCATGAAAGATTGCCTTCCCTCCTGCCCGGCAGCCCTTTCCATGATCTCAATCGCCTTAGGATACTGCTTAGCCTTAGCATAAATAGTCCCGGTCAAAAACAGTGCTTCCTGGTTATTAGGTTCATCACTTAGTACTTCCTCCAGGAGTTCTAGGGCTTCGGCCACGCGATTTTCATTAGCATAAATTCCGGCAAGCACGATCTTCATGCCCGGGTTATCAGTTTTAAGGGCAATGGCCTGTTCAGCCCATTGCTCAGCCTTCTGCACGTTACCTATGCTGGATGCTAATTTGGCCAAATCCTCCAGTATGGCTGTGGATTCAGGATCAAGAGCCAGGGCACTTTTCAGGGAACTCAAAGCATCTGAAAATCTGCCCGAAGACTTCTCCATAATTGCCTGGAGATAATAGGCATAGGCCGCACCACGGGGAGGATTCGCCTTGGCCATGGCATTGGAGCCGGATACTATCAAAACAATGGCTAAAATGAAAAAAAGTTTGATCCAAAAACGAAAAAGGTTTGTAATCATAAGTCTTCGATACCCTCTGGATAAGAACCTAAATCAGGGATTCTTTTTTGAAGAAATACCCGCAACTTCTTTTTTAGTCTGGCCTCTATTTGTCTCACTCTTTCTCTTGAAACCCCGAAAACAGTTCCGAGTTCCTGAAGGGTCTTGGGCTCCTCGGCTAAAAGCCGCTCATCGAATATGACTCGCTCTTTTCCCTGGAGTTGTTCCTTAAAGGCTGCAAGATGCCCCTTGAGGCTAGCCCTTATCTCTTCCCTGGCAACACCGGCTTCAACTGCCGTCTCGTCAGTGGCAAAAAAATCCAGGCATTTATCTTCAGAACCCTCCTTAACCGGAGCATCCATTGAAAGCTCCCACGACCCCATGCGCTGCTCCATGTCAATCACATCTTTCTCAGAGACGTTAAGGCGGTCAGAAATAAGCTTTGGCACTGGTTCAAAGCCTAAAGCAAGAAGCTGGCTTTTCTCTTTACGAAGGTTATAAAAGAGTTTGCGCTGGACCTGGGTGGTTCCGATCTTTACTAAGCGCCAATTATCCATGACGAACTTGAGTATATATGCCTTGATCCAGAAAGAAGAATAATATGAAAATTTTACACCCTTATACGGGTCATATTTTTTTACTGCCTGCATCAGGCCAATATTTCCCTCCTGGACAAGATCTGAAAAATTCTGCATCCAGAATTTCTGAAAATCCAAGGCTATTTTTACCACCAGCCTCAAGTTTGCAGTCACGATCCTGGAAGCCAGCTTTGGATCTCGTGTCTCATAGTAGGCCTTGGTGAGAGTCTTCTCTTCTTCTCTGCTCAACAAGGGATACCGACTGATCTCTGCAAGATATTGTTGAAGAGGCTCAAGGGTTCCCAGAGGGACAAGACCTCCAGACTTATTCTTGGGCACCAGGGCAGAAATTTTATCTGGAGTCTTTTTGGACCTGTGTTTCTTTGTCATAAAGGCTTTTTGAGCGAAATCATTAATCAATTCGAGCCAATAGCCCAATATTTACATCGAGCATCTTATCTTTTCCCATAAGCAGTTCAACGAGATTCAAAGCGAACTCAATGGCCGTACCCGGACCTTGACTTGTCACAAGGAGACCATCCCGGACCACCCGATCTTCTGAAAACCGGGCTTTCTGTATTGCGTCTCTACATGTTGGATGACATGTGATGGTTTTCCCCTGGGCAAGGTCATATCGGTCCAGAATAGTCGGAGCAGCACATATTGCCCCGATGGCCCTGCCGGAACCCAGTTGTCTTTGAAGCATCTTTACTACTCTTTGGTCCTTGGCAAGGTTTTTCGTGCCGTCTAAACCACCTGGCAGGACTATCAAATCAAAGGCCTCTTCTGTCACCTCATCAAGTAACTTATCAGGCAAAATCGCGACATTGCGGGCTGAACTGATTGGTCCTGAAATCGTTCCTGCGGACACAACCTCTAGCCCCGCCCTCCTTAAGATATCAATAACAGCTACTGCCTCAAGCTCCTCAAAGCCAGGTGCGAGAAGGACTAAAATACGTTTTTTTGACATAATTATCACCTTGCTCAAATCCCACAAAAAAATTTAGGATGCACGAGTTACCGCAAAAAAAGCTCGATACTCTTTACAGATTAGATGATTATTTAGGTTATCGTCAAGCATATGTCCTCAATACATAGCATCCTTCACGACAAGCCAAAAGTAGTTTACACTTTGTTGGTCTTGTATTTTGGCAGTGAAATTTGAAACTGGAAATTGGGGAAAACACAAAGATGTAGGTGTGTTACCTAATTTCAAATTTCGAATTTCCAGTTTCGACATCGGCATTCAATTCGATAATACACACTTTTTCGAAAAAAGTGTAAACTGGTGAACAAAGGACGCCTAACTTTACTACAACAACATGAATTCCAAGCTCAAAAACAAAAAAATAACACCAAAAGTTGCACTGATAGGACGCCCAAACGTGGGAAAATCCACACTTCTCAACCGGCTTACCCGCACAAGAGATGCATTGGTAGATTCGACCCCGGGGCTCACCAGAGACCGCCGCTATGTCGAGCTCAGATGGGAGGGTCTTACAATGCAACTTATAGATACTGGCGGCATGGACAGGTCTCCCGACCTGGACCGAATATCCCAAATTGTCCATGAGCAAAGCCTAATGGCAGTAGAAGAATCTGATCTGCTTTTGATAATTCTGGATGCTAAAGAAGGCCTCACTTTGGCAGATAAGGAAATCATCGACGCACTACGTCCATATAAGAAACCATATTTAATAATAATAAACAAGGTAGATAACCCTTCTCGCGAGCTCGATCTGGGTGAATTTTACGAATTAGGTGTGAACGAAGTCATTCCAGTCTCGGCTGAACACGGGAAGGGAATGAATGCCCTGATGACAAGAGTGGTTGATGTGCTCAAGCACATGGACCGGCCTGTAAAAGACATTCCGGCAGACCTCGAAGGTTTAACTCAGGAACCCAAGCAAGATGAGGATCAGCCAATAAAAGTGGCGCTAATCGGTAGACCCAACACCGGCAAATCCTCCTTACTTAATAGACTGGTGGGTGAACCTCGCATGATTGTTACCGATTTGCCGGGTACTACCAGAGATGCCATAGATACACTTCTTCAGCGACCAGGCAGAAAGGACATTCTGCTTACTGATACTGCGGGCATAAGGCGAAAAGCCAGGGTCAGTAATAAAATAGAAAAATTCAGTATTATTAAGGCCATTAATGTTATAAAGGACTGTGATATTGTCCTTATTGTAATGGATACTTCAGAAGGAATTACAGATCAGGATAAACGGCTGATTGGCTACACAGAAAGATATGGACGGGCATGTATTACCCTGTTCAACAAAAGGGACCTGATCCAGCAAGACCAGTCATTAGTGAAATTAAGATCCGGGGAACTGGAGCGGGCAAAGCGGTTTATTCCTTATTCTCCCCACCTAAACATCTCAGCGCTCACAGGGAAGTGTGTCAACCGGATTTTGCCATTGGTAGACAATGTCTATGTTGATTTTAATACGTTAATTAATACAGGCAGCGTCAACAGTGTCCTACAAAAGGCATTAGCAAAAAGAACTCCTCCCATCTCCAGAGGACACCACTTGAAATTCTACTATACGACGCAGGTAGCAACAAAACCGCCAACTTTCCTCTTGTTTGCGAACTACCCTGACGTCATACCATCTCAATATAAACGATTTCTGGCAAACCAGTTTCGCGAACAACTTGGCCTGAAGCAAACTCCTGTTCGAATACTTTTCCGCAAAAGAGAGAGACGCTCCTAGCCTGGATTCCATTAGATTAAAATTGTTTTTCTGCTCTTTTACGATTTAAGACAATGCATGAAGTTTGTGATGGTAATCGACTCTAATAGGAAGTCCATTGGTCTTAGATTAAAAGGAGATAA
>JAGGRV010000363.1 GCA_021159445.1 Deltaproteobacteria bacterium
CTAACCAACAATTTTAGTAACCGTTCACGGGTTCAGGGTTCAAAGGTTCAGATTTTCGGTAAACCTTGAACCCTTGAATCCTGAACGGTGAACCCCTGAACCTTTTCACGGCACAAATATTGCTTTATAAAAAATTATGCTTATTGTTTAACCAAGAACTGTGATTAGGAGATTAAAATGAGGTGCTTAAAAAACCCCAATAGACCAACTCAGCCTGCTATATGTAATAATTGTAGACGCAAATGTGAACTAGCCGGAAAACGGAGTGGCTACAGAAAGATTAAGTCTTAGATTGCTGCATACAGGATTCAGAACTCTTCATTATCAAATCCTTCACCCACTGAATAATCTGTTATGTCCTCCTGCCATCTGCGCCGCTCCTTCCAGTAACCAAATACCAGGGCCAGTGCGGTACCGGCAGCCAGTCCTGCAAAGCCTGCAAAAATCCAATTGGGATAATATAAATTAAGTTCGCGCTCCTTATTCGGTTCAAGCTCTCTGCCACAATACCGGCATACAAGTGCATCTTTTTTAACTCTTTCTTTGCAGTAGGGACACGTTTTACCTAACATGGAAATCATAATATACTCTCCTGCAGTACCACTTTTTTTGCCTCTGCCTCAGATGGACGGACATAAATTGGTTTTAATGTTTTAAAATCATCAGGCCTTCTGTCTTTTTGCCACCTGAGCTCTGCCAGTATACCCACTGATGCAGCCCTCACATGGGCCATGTGGTATGGAACTATAATTGCTCGATCACCCAATCCATGTACAAATATATCCTGATATAACAAAAGGCCGCCTCCTAGCAACAACACCCTTTGTCCATAAGGCACGAAGGCCGCTAACTCCTCCGGGAAAATGGCCTGATATGGACTTATCTTCTCTAACTCGCCGGAGTTTCTAATTTGATAGAGGGCTGTGTAAACCTGAGACTTCCTGGCGTCCAATACCGGGCACACAAGATCCCCCTTGCATGCTATAACATGACTCGCCAGGGCATCAAGGGTCGGAACACCAATCAGTGGTAGTCCTAAGGCAAAAGCCAGACCCTTTGCAGTGGAAAGACCTATTCGAAGTCCGGTAAAGCTACCCGGACCCAGACTTACAGCAATAAGACCAAGGTCAGACCAGTCAGCTCCCAGCCTCTGCATCAACCATTTAATAATGACCATCAATCTTCGGGAATGGGTCTCCTTGCTGGCAAGGCCAACTTCGGCCACGGGCCGGCCGTCGCGTATCAACGCCGCTCCTCCTGCGTAATCAGACGTCTCGATAGACAAGGTAAGCACAGGTCGGCATCCTTCATTCTGTAATTTACACTTTTTCAACATAGACGGATGCCAGCCATTAGGTGAAAACTTTGTACAAAAACGGGTTGTTAAGCTAAAAGCTAACGGCTAATCGCATAATCACTCAATCACCAAATCACTCAATTTTTCAATCACCCTGAAGGAATGAATCCCAAAAGTCGAGCGATGTCATTGTAAAAAATCACCACCATCAGGGCCAGAAGAATAAAAATCCCGATCTGCTGGGCGATTGCTTTCTGTCGCATGGTGAGGGGACGCTTCGTAATGCCCTCTATTGCCAAGAAGGCCAGATGACCGCCATCCAGGACAGGTATGGGGAGTAAATTCAGAAACCCTATGTTTATGCTGAGAAGGGCCATAAAGTAGAAAAGATTGAGTATGCCCAGTTCGGCCTGTTGTCCAGCCATCTGGGCAATCATTATGGGTCCGCCCAGTGTGGAAAGAGGAATTACACGCTCAATCAGTTTCACAATAACCTGTCCAGTGAGAACAATGAGTTCCCATGTACGGGAAAATGCCTGCCCTGTCGCAGTTAATGGATTTAATTTCTCAATCTCAAAGTCACCGGATGCTGAAACCCCGATCATAGGCACCTTAACTTCTTCACCAAATATGTTTTTAAGCTCATAAATCTTTGGAATAAGATCTACCGATACAGTAGTCCGGTCCCGTTGTAATGTCAGGACAATAGTATCCCCCTTATTGGCCTTGATCGCCTCAGACACCTCTTCCCATCTATGTACGTCACGTCCGTCTATAGCAGTTATTCGATCACCCGCCATCACTCCTGCCTTTTCGGCAGGAGAACCAGGTTGGACTTCGCCAATACCTGTTAAAATAACTGGTTTCCCATATGCCAAAAAAATCACAAAAAAGATAAGCCAAGCGAAAATAAAATTGAAAACAGGTCCTGCAGCTACCACGAAGGCCCTCTGCCAGGCCGGTTTGTGTGAAAAAGACCAGGGCCTTTCCTCCGGAGGTACTTCCTCGTCTGGTTGCTCACCCAACATCTTCACAAACCCACCAAGAGGAAACGCGGAAATGCAGTAATCTGTTGCTCCGCGCACCACACCACAGACCCTTGGCCCTATACCCACGGAAAACTTCAAGACCCTGATGCCAAACCCCCTGGCTACAATGAAGTGTCCAAACTCATGGACCAGTATTATGCCGGTAAGTACCAGTAAAAATGACCAGGCAGTGGTCATATCGATTTCTCCAGGTTACGAATAATCCCTTCGGCTCTCAGCCGTGCCAGGGCATCTGCCTTTAGCACGTCATCAAGATCTCTAATATCCTCAACAAGAAAGTCTTCGACCACTTCTCGAATCACTTCCTGTATTGCCGTAAAACACATGCGTCCCTGAAGAAAGGCCTCTACGGCCACTTCGTTTGCCGCATTAAGGGCCGTAGTAGTAGTCCCTCCCTTCCTTGCCGCATCGTAAGCCAATCCAAGGCATGGAAATTTCTCAAAATGTGGTTTCTCAAAGGTAAGAGGACCTGACTCAATCAGGTTAAGACTTGGAAGATCCAGCTCCAGACGCCCAGGCCAAGCCAGCGCATAGGCAATGGGCACCCTCATGTCCGGAATTCCCATCTGAGCCAATACAGAGCCATCTATGAATTCCACCATGGAGTGTACAATGCTTTGAGGATGAACCACCACGTCTATCCGATCCACAGAAATGTCAAAAAGCCAGCGGGCTTCTATTACTTCGAGCCCCTTGTTCATCAATGTAGCTGAATCAACCGATATTTTTGCACCCATGGACCATTTGGGGTGTCTTACAGCCTCATCCGGTGTTACCTTAATAAGCTCGTCTCTATCCCGGTCCTTGAATGGACCACCGGAGGCGGTGAGCACTATGCGCCTGACGTCTTCCTTGCGATGCCCCCTTAGACACTGGAAGATGGCAGAATGCTCGCTGTCTATGGGTATTAAGGTGGCCCCCTTCTCTCTTGCAAGAGATGTAACCAGAGGGCCGGCAGTCACAAGGGATTCCTTGTTGGCAAGGGCAACGTCTTTCCCTACCTCAAGAGCGGCAAGGGTTGGTATTAGCCCTGCCGCACCTACCATGGCTGATACAACAAGGTCTGCATCATCAACTGTTGCAACTGCCTTATATCCTTCCTTTCCGTAAAGGACCTCGGTGTTGGCAAGTCCGGTCATAGATCTGACTTGATCAGCAAGCTCGGCAGTCATTACTGATACGATCTCAGGTCTGAATTGCCTTATCTGCTCTGCGAGAAGTTCGATGTTTTCTCCAGCAGCGAGGCCATTCACTGAAAACCGCCCTTTGGAGCGTCTTACAACATCAAGGACTTTTGTCCCGATGGATCCGGTAGATCCCAACAAAGATATGCACCTGGTTTCTTTCATATGATCAAAATCCCTTCTATCCTGCATAAGTACAGTATCCAATACAGGAAAGGAGATGCCAATAGCACCGCATCTACCCTGTCTAAGATACCTCCATGCCCGGGGAGTATGCTACCTGAATCTTTGACACCAGCAGAACGTTTGACCATTGATTCGACCAGATCACCCACCTGACCAACTGCTCCAATGACCAGCGCCAGGGGCACCAAGACCCTTGGGTCAATTTCCTTTAAGAGCACAAACCAGAGAAAAAAGGCCGCTATAGCATTTAAAACCAGCCCTCCTGCAGCTCCCTCAACTGTCTTTCCCTTGCTCACATTAGGGCACAACTTGTGTCTTCCAATACCTTTGCCTACATAATAGGCCCCGGCATCACCACAAAAGACCGTTACAAGAAGAAACAGGACCCACTCTTTCCCCATAGGCAGATAACGCAAGAGCCCCAGATGGGATGCGCATAAACCTACATAGGCTATCCCCATGAAAAATGTTGCCCAGTTCCATATAATATTGGACCACCTGCTGTATGAAATAAGAAACAGTACAGCACTCACAAGAAAAGCCGCATAAACAGCAGGAACTATAAATTCAGGATTTCCCCACAACAAGACAGAAAACAAGGGAAACAGCCCGAGCATAACCCCAAAGCCCTGTATTACTCTACGCCCTGGGAAACAAATAGTAAAATACTCGTACAAACAAAAAGCAGTTGCTCCCAAGAGTACCGGGTCGAAAAGCCTCCTCCCGCCCCACCAGAGCACAATGAAAAGTAAGGGGCCAAGGGCCGCCGCGGTTAAAAGCCTTTGGCGGTGCATGATTCGGAATGCTGTTCGTTAGTCAACCCAAAACGACGTTCTCTTTTCTGATACTCGAAAAGGGCCTTCAAGAGTTCCTCTTTGTCAAAATCCGGCCAAAAAGCAGGAGTGATATAGAACTCTGAGTATGCTGTCTGAAAAGGAAGAAAGTTGCTGAGCCTGTTTTCTCCACTTGTGCGAATAAGAAGATCAGGATCAGGAAGCCCGGCTGTATCAAGGTTTGAAGCAAACATGGCTTCGTCTATATCTTCCGGGTTCAGGATTCCTGAAAGACATTTGTGCGCGAGACGTCTGACTGCCCCTACGATCTCTGCCCTGCCTCCATAGCTCAAAGCGAGGTTAAGAATCATAGCATTATTGGAAGAAGTCCTCTCAATGGTATCCAGAAGACAGGTCCTGACCCGTTCGGGAAGGCGTTCGATTTGTCCAATAGCCCGAAGAGAAATCTGATTCCCGAGCATCTCATCAAGCTCGCTCTTCAAATAATCATACAGGAGATCCATTAAGGTACTCACCTCTGCCTTGGGCCGACCCCAGTTTTCCTGTGAAAATGCGTACAAGGTCAAAACAGGTATATTTAACTCTCTACATAGACGGACGGTAGAACGTACGGCCTTCACACCTTGTCTGTGGCCCATGATCCTGGGAAATCCTCTACGCTTGGCCCATCTGCCGTTACCGTCCATAATGATGGCAACGTGTCTTGGTAGCCGAATGAGGTCTGGTAACTTGGCCATTCTTTTTATCAAAATTCCAGTATCTCTTTCTCCTTATCAGCAATAATCCCTTCTACCTTCTTGATATGATCGTCAGTTACCTTCTGGACCTCATCCTGGAGCCTGAAGAGATCATCTTCTGAGATCTCCTTGGCTTTTTTCCGGCCCTTCAGACGTTCAATGGCTTCCCTTCGCACATTCCGTATTGCCACCCTGCAGTCTTCAGCCATCTTTTTTACCAGTTTGACCAATTCCTTTCTACGTTCCTCTGTCAAGGGTGGCACATTTACCCTGATGATCTTACCGTCATTGCTGGGAGTAAGGCCAAGATCGGACTTAAGAATAGCCTTTTCTATATCTCCAAGGATCTTGATATCCCAAGGCTGTATGGTCAAGAGGCGACTCTCCGGTATGGCAACAGAAGCCACCTGATTAAGGGGCATAAAAGTTCCATAGTAATCGACATTAATCCCTTCCAGTAAGGCAGTAGAAGCCCTTCCGGTTCGTACACGAGAAAGGTCCCGTTCAAAGGCATCGATAGCCTTGTCCATCTTACCGCTCGCCTCTTTAATCACTATTTTTTTCATTTTCAGTCACCCCTCCAACTAGTGTACCAACCCTTTCACCTTTCACGGCCCGTTCTATATTGCCCGGGATCTGCATATTAAACACGACTACCGGAAGACCTGCGTCCTTGGCCAGAGATATGGCAGCAGCATCCATGACCTTAAGACCCTTTTCAAGAATATCCTGATAGGTCAGGCGATCATACTTCTTCGCATCAGAGGCGGCCTTTGGGTCCTTATCGTAGATGCCGTCCACCCTTGTAGCCTTAAAAAGGACGTCGGCATTTATCTCAAGGGCCCTAAGAGCCGCTGCGGTATCGGTAGTAAAAAAAGGATTTCCCGTCCCTGCGGCAAATATGACTACCCGGCCTTTCATCAAATGATTAAGGGCCCTTCCCCTGATGAATGGCTCTGCAATTCGCCCTATCACTATGGCTGAGAGCACTCTCACCTGGACCCCTTGCCTGTTTAAGGCATCCTGAAGGGCCAGGGAATTCATAACCGTGGCAAGCATGCCCATCTGATCGGCGGCTGTCCTGTCCATCCCCTGGGCAGAACCGGCAATCCCCCTGAAGATATTTCCTCCTCCCACAACCAATCCGATTTCCACACCCAGTTCATGAACCTGAGCAATCTCATGGGCAAGGACATCCATGACTGCGGGAGATATCCCATAAGGCACATCCCCTAGCAAGGCCTCACCGCTGAGCTTCAGTAAAATGCGACTATAGCCCGGTGATCCTTGTGTGGTTTCAGCCATTATTCCGCTTCCACCCCGACCTGGAACCGCACAAAGCGCCTGATACTGATATTCTCACCCATCTTGGCAATCAGCTCATTTAAAAGGTCCTGGATAGTTATGTCCGGGTTCTTCACGAAAGGCTGCTCGATCAGGCACACTTCCTTATAGAATTTTTCAATGCGACCATTAATGATCTTTTCAATTATGTTATCCGGCTTGCCGGACTCCTCAGCCTGTTTACGCAAGATCTCCTTCTCCTTCTCTATAAGCTCCGGAGGAGTATCCTCACGTTTTATGCAAACCGGATTGATGGCTGCAATATGCATAGCCACGTCTCTGGCAAACTGGACAAATTGATCAGTCTTCGCCACGAAATCCGTCTCACAATTGACCTCAACCATAACACCAAGCTTGTTACCGGCATGAATATAACTCTGGACAGCGCCTTCAGAAGTTGACCGCCCTGCCCTCTTGGCCGCAACAGAAAGCCCCTTCTGGCGCAGCCAGTCAACGCTTTTCTCCATATCTCCATCGCACTCCTGAAGGGCCTTCTTGCAATCCATCATACCTGCCTTGGTCCGTTCCCTAAGTTCTTTGACCATTGCAGCAGTAACCTGTGTCATTATATCAATCCTCCAAATTAATTCTGATTTTAAAAACCTGGTCTTTGGGGCCGAGTCAGAGTTCTACAGAAATTGCGCATCCTGCTTGCAGAGCGGACTAATTAAAATTGGTCCATCGCGGATTACCACACTAATCCGTAATGAACCATTTTTCAAAGCTAAACCCTAATGGCTAACAGCTGACCGCTTAACTTAGATTTTATGAAGCACCTGCCTCAGAACCGGCATCCTCGCCTGTAGCGACTTCAGGGACAGCGACTTCACTGACAACAGCAGCTTCACCGGCAACGACCTCACTGGCAGCAACTTCCACAACGGCTACTTCCACCGCACTTTTGGTATCATCACCTGTAGTATCATCGCCCGCCATTTCCTCTTCAATTGCTTTGTCAGTAGCTGCCTGCTGGGCCTCGGCAAACCTTTCCCTGCCTTCCAGGGATGCATCTGCCATTAAAGATGAGATAAGGCGTATGGCCCGAATGGCATCATCGTTTCCCGGAATAATGTAATCTATACCGTCAGGATCACAGTTGGTATCAACTATTGCAACCACTGGAATCCCAAGCTTGTTGGCTTCCTTTACTGCGATCTGCTCCATCCTTGAATCCACAACGAAAACAGCAGAGGGCAGCGAACCCATATCCTTTATTCCTCCAAGGTTGCGATCCAGCTTCTCGCGCAACCTGTCCATACGAAGGATCTCTTTCTTGGGGAAACGCTCGATAGTGCCGTCTTCAAACATGGCTTCAAGACGTTTCAGACGATCAATACCCTTCTGGATGGTCTGGAAATTTGTGAGCATCCCACCCAACCAACGGCTGTTTACAAATGGCATTTCGCATCGATTGGCTTCCTCAACTATGGAATCCTGGGCCTGTTTCTTGGTGCCTACGAAAAGTAACTTCCCTCCTTGGGCCACTGTCTCTACCACAAACTCATAGGCAACCCTGAAAAGCTTTACGGTCTTCTGGAGATCTATAATATAGATTCCGTTTCTGGCGCCGAAGATGTAAGGCTTCATCTTTGGATTCCATCGTCTGGTCTGATGTCCGAAGTGGACACCTGCTTCAAGCAACTGTTTCATTGTAACGTAAGCCATAGTTTCTCCTTGCAATAAATGTGGTTTTTCCTCCGTCCAGCCACAAAAACACCCTTCCACCATCTGACAATACAGATAGCACCACCGGGTCTCACTGAACGTGCGTTATCAACAGTAAAATCGGCTCTATTTAACATTTAAGTATTGATTTAGCAAGTTACTCTTATTACTAAATTGGGCTATTAGCCTTTAGCGGTTAGCGGTTAATTTGCTGCTGTTTTCCAAATAGGCTACTAACAGCTAAATGCTAATGGCTAACAGCTAATCGCTTAACTTAGATTCATAACATAGGGGAGTATTGATGGAATTGCAAAGGGAGCAATGGAAAAGCCAGCTCGGTTTTGTATTTGCCGCCGTGGGCTCTGCAGTGGGTCTCGGGAATATCTGGAGATTCAGCTATATGGCCTACAGTCACGGAGGAGGCGCTTTCCTCATTCCATACATCATTGCCCTTTTGTCAGCAGGGATACCTTTATTGATACTGGAATTTGCCCTTGGACATGAACGTATGGGTTCGGCACCCCTTGCCTTTGCAAAGATAAACAAAAAATGGGAGTGGCTTGGCTGGTGGGCGGTCATTTTTGTAATGTTCGGTATCGTTCTTTACTATACAGTTATTATTGCATGGTGCCTGAATTTCTTTTTTCTCTCTTTCTATCTTGGTTGGGGAGATGACCCCAATGCCTTTTTCTTCAATAAATTTCTCGCAGTAACCAAATCTCCTTCTGAAATAGGTCACATCAGGACTCCTATCCTTCTGGCACTCTCTGTTGTTTGGTTAATAAACTGGGGCATTGTTTTCAGGGGTGTCCGACGCGGGATAGAATACATAAATAAAATATTCATGCCCCTGCTCTTTTTTTTAACTGCGGTCCTTGTCTTATGGTCGATTTCGCTCGACGGTTCTATGAACGGCCTAAAAGCATATCTTGAGCCTGATTTTTCAAAATTATCCGATCCGACTGTCTGGATAGACGCATACAGCCAGATCTTTTTTACTCTGAGTCTGGGTTTCGGCATTATGATAGCTTACGCAAGTTATCTGCCCGGAAAGGCCAACATAACAAAAAACGCAATATTAACTGTATTCATAAACAGCGGTTACTCCCTTTTTGCAGGCATTGCCGTATTTTCTGTCCTGGGTTTTATGGCCACATCGCAGGGAAAACCCATATCAGAGGTTGTTTCTCAAAGCATAGGCCTTGCCTTTGTTGCATATCCAAAGGCCGTAAGCCTTATACCAGGAGGGAACCTCTTCGGTGCAATCTTTTTTCTCTGCCTTGTTGTAGCAGGGCTTTCCTCATCAATATCGATAATAGAGGCCTTTATTTCCGCAACGGTTGATAAATTTGGCTTCAGAAGAAAGCCTCTCATAACTCTGGTAACAATCGTGGGCTTTTTGGGCTCGATAATCTTTACTACCCAGACCGGCCTGCTCTGGTTAGATATCGCAGATCACTTTATTACTCATTATGGGCTTATAGTCGTGGGTATTGCTGAATGCCTTCTTGTCGGCTGGCTCTTCAATATCAAAGTCCTCAGAAAACATGTCAACTCTATTTCTTCGATAAGATTGGGATATTGGTGGGATATCACAATTAAATACTTTGTTCCCTTTGTGCTGGGAGTCATCCTCATTGGAGAGCTCTACGCTGAAATCAAACAACCTTACGGAGGCTACTCCTGGACCGCGCTTATCCTGATCGGATGGAACTGG
The DNA here is from genome assembly GCA_021159445.1 of Deltaproteobacteria bacterium. Taxonomy (GTDB): domain Bacteria; phylum Desulfobacterota; class Dissulfuribacteria; order Dissulfuribacterales; family UBA3076; genus UBA3076. The sequence goes on from JAGGRV010000363.1 coordinate 9,974, forward strand.
ATATTGCTGACAGTAATTGCCGCCTTTGTGTTTGCCAGGCGACCGTGGAGGACCAGGTATTATGAAATGGAAGGAAGAAGCCAGAAAAATGGAGGTAATTTTTGACCCAGATCCCCCTTGCAGAGCGACTCAGACCAAAAGACCTCGATGAATTCGTAGGTCAGGGGCACCTTCTGAACCAGGACAAAATCCTGAACACCCTATTAGACCGGGGGACTATCCCTTCGCTGATCCTGTGGGGACCGCCAGGATGCGGAAAGACCACCCTTGCCAGGATTTTTGCGCGGAGGGTAGAAGCCAACTTTGTTTCTTTCTCTGCGGTCCTTTCAGGAGTGAAGGAGCTCAGGGTCATCATAAATGACGCAAAGGAAAACACCAAATACAACGGACCACATACCATTTTGTTTGTTGACGAGACACACCGCTTTAACAAGGCCCAGCAGGATGCATTTCTCCCCCACGTTGAGAGCGGACTTATTACCCTGATCGGTGCCACTACGGAGAACCCATCCTTTGAAATTATCTCCCCATTACTTTCAAGATGCAGAGTCTTAGTCCTCAACCCTTTAGACAAGGAAGCCCTTGATGCCATTTTAAACAGGGCGCTTACCGACACTGAAAGAGGCCTGGGAGGGCTTGAGCTTTCTATTGAAACCGAGGCGAGAGAGTGCCTGATCCAACGTTCGGATGGTGACGGCAGGACCCTGCTTAACAACCTTGAGGTTGCGGCAGAACTCGCTGTATCTGCCAGACCTGAAGGTAAAGGGGCAAACATTACAATAGCCCTTATAGAGGAAGCCATACAGCAGAAGGCCCTGCGCTACGACAAATCCGGAGAGGAACACTTCAACCTGATATCTGCATTCCACAAAAGCCTCAGGGGCAGTGACCCGGATGCAGCCCTCTACTGGATGGCACGGATGCTGGCTGCAGGAGAGGACCCTCATTACATTGCTCGACGGATGGTCCGCTTTGCCTCAGAAGATGTTGGAAACGCAGACCCCCAGGCACTGACTCTGGCAATCGATGCCTTGAAGACTTACGATTTCCTCGGGCCTCCGGAAGGTGAACTGGCCCTGGCCCAGGCAGCGGTTTATTTGGCCACAGCACCCAAGAGTAACGCGGTCTATGTGGCCTATGGAGAATCTCAGGCTGACGCCAGAAAATTCGGCACACTGCCTGTTCCAATGCACATCAGAAACGCCCCCACGAAACTCATGAAAGAAATCGGATATGGAAAGGATTACCGCTATGCCCACGACTATCCTGAGGCCCTGGTAAACCAGGGATACTTCCCTTCCGAGCTCAGGGAGCGTATCTACTACAGGCCGACAAATCGGGGACATGAATGTATCATCAAGGAACGATTAGACAAATGGAGAAAGATATTGGCCCAAAGGAGGACACATAAGGGCATTTGAGGCGCTTATGTGCTAACTATATGTCAGATGGCCCGTGTCTGTGGGTCAAGTGGGACTTTAACCCACCTGAAACGTGTGCTGCCAGGCACACAGTACGGGCTGTTAAGACTGAAGAACTCAAACAAAAAGGTTCAAAAGTGCCCATAAGTTCATTCAGAAATGGCGTAGTTCATAAATTTTTAATATATTGAAATTGCTCTTGTCTTGGTTGCCTGATTTTGATATTGAACAGAAATGGGATAATGACTGGTTGCCCTTATCGAAGAGACGGCGCAGCATAAATCATGTAGTATGATGTGAGGTAACTATTCAGGTGGATAGACTGAAGGTGGAAGGCTAATAGGGACAAATCATGCGTGATCACACAAAA
>JAGGRV010000006.1 GCA_021159445.1 Deltaproteobacteria bacterium
GTCGTCTTGTCTCAAAAGGAGATGCCCAGTGAAGATACTCCGGATAGGACTTCTTACGTTCGGTCCCTTCACCGGCAAGATACTCGATCTCCACAAAGGACATGAAGGTCTGCACATTGTCTATGGCCCGAATGAGGCAGGTAAGACCTCGGCCCTGCGTGCGCTCAGACAACTGCTCTACGGAATCCCGGAGAGGTCTTCAGACGGCTTCATTCATCCATACGCAAAGCTGCGGATTGGGGGAAAGCTCTTGAAAAGCGACGGAGCGGTCATAGAGTTTGTGCGCCGGAAGGGCAGGGTCAATACACTCCGTGCCAGGGACGACGCCACGCTAATTGACGAATCACATCTTCATACATTTCTGGGCGGCGTGGACTCAGATCTTTTTGCCACGATGTTCGGCATTGACCATGCTGACCTTGTCCGGGGAGGAGAGGAAATCATCCAGGGAGGGGGAGATGTAGGCCAGCTTCTCTTTGCCGCAGGCTCTGGGATTTCCGATCTCCGAAAGGTCCAGGATGAACTCCGGGCAGAAGCTGAAAAATTGTTCAAACCCAGGGGACAGACACAGCGAATCAATGAAGCGCTGGCCACACTCAGGAAAAACAAAAAGGCACTGCGCGAAGCAGAGCTGCCCGGCCAGGAATGGGTCCGGCATGACAGGGCATTGCGTGAGGCGCTTGATCACAAGCAATCTATTGATCGGGATTTAGGACAGAAACAGCGTGAAAAGCATCGTCTGGAGAGGATCAGAGAGGCCCTGCCTGCCATTAGCCAACAAAAAGAGCTGTTGAATGATCTTAAGATGTGCGCCGACGCAGTGCTCCTGCCTGCTGATTTCGGCGAGCGGCGGCGGGATGCCCTTACAAATCTTCGGATTGCAGAAAACGATAAAACACAGGCCGGCCAAAACCTCAAAGAGATCAACAAGGCACTTGAGGAACTGGCTATTCCAGAATCCCTTATTGAAAACGCGGATTTGATCGAACAACTGCATCAGGATCTGGGCAGTCAACGCAAGGCAATGAAGGACCGTTCAGAACTCTTAATTCAAAGGAATAGCCTGAAGGCGGACGCAACTACGATCCTAAAGGAACTTCGTTACGACCTCACACTCGATCAGGCTGAACAACTCCGGCTGAGTAAGGCGGAAAGTGTCAGGATCCAAGTGCTGGGCAACACGCATGAAAAGTTGGCAACCAGAATGGAAAGCGCCGGGGAGGAGATTGCCAAATTTTCCATAAGAATAGAATATCTGAAGAAAAGCCTTGCCGGTCTCGAAGTTTTGCGCGATACAGGTGAACTCCATGGGGCCATTGAACGTGCGCGACAACACGGGGCACTGGAAGAGCATTTTCAGGAAGAGTGTACGGAAATCCGGCTGGCTGAGCAGGCGGCAGAGGTTGCTTTAAAGAAGCAGCAACTCTGGGCAGGGAATCTTGAAGACCTTGAAAAGTTGCCTGTTCCGTTGCTTGAGACCATTGATGCATTTGAGCATCGTCTGAATGAAGCACAGGGAGAAGTTACAAAGCAGCGTGCTGAAATAGATAAGCTTGAACGTAATGTGGTGGAACTTGATGGCAAGATCGAACAGTTGCGGCTGGAACAGGAAGTCCCTACTGAGGACGACTTGCTTAGGGCAAGACACAGACGCGAAGAGGGCTGGCAGCTTGTCCTCCGTGCCTGGAAGGAAAGATACGAGCCAGGGATACACGAGCGGGATTTCATAGCAGCTTTTAAACCTGTGAGCGACCTGGCAGGGGCATATGAGCTGAGTGTTCAACGCGCCGATGAATTCGCTGACCGGCTCCGGCGTGAGGCCGATCGGGTCGCGAACAAGGCCACGCTTCTTGCGGACCGCGAAACGCGCAATAACCAATGCGTGCGATTGAAAGACATGGTCAAAACGGCTGAAGTTGAGCTTGCAAGGATCAAGGAAGAATGGTTCGCAGTCTGGGAAGCAATTGGGATTTTACCAAGATCACCAAGGGAAATGCGTGTATGGGTCCAGGACCAGAGTGCCCTGGCAGACCATGTCTCGACTATTCGTGAACAAAAGGCAAAGGCCGGCGTTCTTAAAACCCGTATCGAGACGCATTGCAGGGAATTGAGCGAATGCCTTGTGACTCTCGGCGAGCCTGCTGCATATGCAGACGAGACACTGGTCCATCTCATAGAGAGGAGCCAAAAAGTCGTCGATCGTATGGCCCGGATAAAGTCCGAACACGAGCAGGTTGTCCGTGACCTGGAACAAAAGGAAAACGATCTGCAAGAAGCAAAATCAAGGGCCAAAAAGACCGAACAGGACCTCTTACAGTGGCAATCCAAATGGACAAAGGCGATCCGGTTTCTGGGTCTTGAATCTGATGCCGGCCCTGCCCAGGCCGTCTCTGTGATAGAGGATATCAAGGACCTCTTTGTGAAGATCAAAGAGGCGAAGGAGCTTCACCAACGGATTGAAGACATTGATAGGGACGCGAAGGCCTTTGCCGGAAAAGTCAATGATCTGACCGGGCGTGAGGCACCTGACCTGTCAGGACTTCCGGTCGAACAAGCTGTTGCAGAATTCAATGTACGGCTTACCCGTGCCCGAAAGGCAAAGACGCAACAGCAGAGCCTGGAGCAACAAGGCCGACAGGAGCAAAAAAAGTCACGGATCGCTGAAGACAAGGTAGCCAAGATCCATGCCCAACTGGCGACCATGTGTCAAGAGGCCGGGTGTAAAAGCCATGAGGACCTGCCTGCGGCTGAGGAACGTTCAGCCAACCGGCGGCAGATCCAGTCCCAACTTGAACAACTGGAAGGACAGCTACGCAAACTGAGCGGCGGTGCAACTCTTGATGAGTTTATCCAAGACGCTCAGAGTGTTGATCCGGACAGCATCGACCCTGTTGTAGATCGGCTTGCCGAGGAAATCGAACAGTTCATCCGGCAAAAACCAGATCTGGACCAGACCATCGGGAGTGAACGGACCGAGCTGAGCAAAATGGACGGCAGTGCCCGTGCTGCCGAGCTGGCTGAAGAAGGGCAGGGGCTCCTGGCTCGCCTTGAAACCGACGCGGAACAATATGTCCGCCTCCGCCTCGCATCAACTGTTTTGAGTCAGGCGATTGAAAGATACCGTAAAAAGAACCAGGGCCCGATTCTGAAACGATCAACGGATCTTTTTGCCCGTATGACGCTCGGTTCATTTGAGGGACTCCGTTTAGAGTTCAGCGAAAGGGGCGATGCAGTGCTTGTAGGCGTCCGGCCTGGCGGCAAGGAGATCGTCGGTGTCGGTGGCATGAGTGACGGGACTGCTGACCAGCTCTATCTGGCCGTGAGGCTGGCCAGCCTTGAGACGTATCTGGAAAGAAACGAGGCCATGCCATTCATCGTTGATGATATCCTGATCAAGTTTGATGACGACCGGGCAGTTGCCACCTTGCAGGTCCTGGCCCAACTGGCCGAGCGGACGCAAATCATTTTCTTTACGCACCACCAACATCTTGTGGAACTGGCCGAGGCCCATATTGATGAGGATGTATTGTTCGAGTATGCTCTGTAAGTTGAGCGATTAGCTATTAGCCGTTAGCTTTTAGCTTAATAACCCGTTTTTATACAAAGTTTTTACCTAACAGCTAATACCTAACGGCTAATTGCTAAAAACTAACAAAGGATGCCGCGTTTTATATGGAAAATTCTAAAAAAACCATAAAGTACAAAGATCATACTATCAAACTCACGCCCCACGAAGACAGGTGTTCTCTGTTTGCCATGACCATACTCAATGGAGAAGGGAAAGAGGTGAAACACAGTAACCGCGCCGGGAAAAATGAGGACATTGCCTTTGAAAATGCAAAAAAAATGATTGATTTTGACATTGAATACGAAAAGCAGGAAACTGAAAAATAAAGCATCTGTCATACTTGTCCATGGCCTCTGGATGAACGGGATGGAAATGAGCCTCCTCAAACACAGGCTCAATCGCTTTGGCTATCGACCATGGTCTTTCCGCTATTCCAGCACCCGCCTGGATCTTACCGAGATAGCAACTCGCCTGAACACTTTTATTGAGCAAGTTCCGGCCCAAACGATCCATTTTGTGGGACACAGCCTGGGCGGGCTGGTTGTTCTAAAGCTGTTTGAAGTTTTTCCCCGTCAGCGTCCCGGACGCATTATCGCCCTGAGTCCGCCATATCAAGGCTGTGAAACAGCACGGCGCTTAATTCGATTCCCGTGTGGCCGGGATCTGATCGGCCGTAGCATAACCCAGTTACTCAAAGGTGATGTCCCTGCATGGTCAGGTGAGCGGGACCTCGGCGTCATTGCCGGCACTCTGAATTTCGGCTTTGGCAGACTTATAGGTGCTGTCGGTCGTTCAGGCGACGGGACCATACGTCTTGAGGAGATGCGTATCCCTGAAGCCCGCGATTTTATCACTCTACGTGTAAGTCATATGGGCCTTGTGTTCTCAAAAAGGGTCGCCACTGAAGTATATCACTTCCTGAAACATGGACGATTTTCTATAGCTTCTTAATTCAGCAACTTCTTCAAAGTCCATAGCCCCTCCTTTACACATCAGAGACAACTCTATTTCGCCCACCCTGCTTGGCAGCATATAGCCTCTTGTCTGCCAAGAAAATAAGCTGGTCGGCGGTCAGCGACTCAACTTTACCGGCCTGTGTTGCCGAAACGAGCCCAATTGAGACTGTTATCGGAATATGCTTGTCTTTATAAGTAAACTTGTATTTTTCTATCCGCTTTCGGAGTCTTTCCGCAAATTTCAAGCCGATGGTTATATCGCCAACCGTGAAACCATAAAACTCCTCTCCACCGTATCGGCCTATCTCATCCTGTTTTCTAGTGGTAGATGTCATAACATCCGCCAAGGTTGCCAGAATATAGTCACCCGCCTGATGTCCATGGGTATCGTTTACCAGCTTGAAGTGGTCCACATCAATTATCATCAGTACAAAATCTGCAATATGCCCTCGCTGCAAATTACCAATATTGATCTCAAGTATTCTATCCAGAATCGATCTCCTGGGCAGTTTTGTCAGTTCATCAATGTAACCAATTCGTTCAAACAGGTCCTTCAGCTCCATCTCCTTGGTGACATCGGTCAGAAAGCCAATTGAAATGCAGGTATTATCCTCTTCAAAGGTCTCAATTGAGGCCTGGTCCTTGAGCCAGACAGTATTGTTATCACTTGTCAACACCTTATAAACTGCTTCAACCCGGCCAGATTCCTTGACCTCCTCACGGAGCCCTTTCCAGGCTCCCCGAAGCTCATCTCTGGTTATAATTTTTTCTTCTACTTTTTTCTCACGATCCTTGTAGCGATAAACTCTCTGGTCAATGATTGACTTCCGAAAAGATTCAGCCAACTTTTCGAAACCGCAGTCAAGCAGATCACAAAATTCTTGCCCAGCATATTCATACCAAATTATTCTGTCATCCTCATGCCACGCCGCAATATAAGGAATTATCTGATGGTCTATTTTCTCACACTCAACAAAGACTCCGACGCCCTCAGAAACTCTCGTTTTCAGGGCGGCGGAATACTGACCCTCCAAAATTCGGCCAAAGTATTGCTTCTGAATCTTATCTTTTTGCTGTGCCATGGCATCGCTCCATATTTTTTTCATTTGCTCCATACCACTGAGCTATACTCCTGGAAAATCTGGTTACCGGAGCTGGCTTTATGTCATTTGGGAGGTTCGAAATGAGCGGAATCATAAACTCATTTCAATAAGCCAGCGCACAAAAATAGGATCAACGACAAACCAGACCCCTGTCCTGTAGTCCTTTTCAATCAAATCTTTCTTTGACAAGGTATTGAGGCCCTGTTGAATGCCTCCGGTTGAGCGAAGGTTATGCCGTGCCATATAGCTTGCTGAATAGACTTTGGCTGTGGGTTCCTTGGCTAATGCCGAGAGAATGTTAATCTGCTTTGTCCTGAGCCCTTGCAGGATCGACTCAAAAACCACTCTTTCACTTTCAACAACAACCGCCTTTATTTCCGCAATATCCTTCCGTGTCACTTTTTTATCAATTTCTTCATACAGAAAAAAACAAAATTTCTGCATATAATATGGGTGGTTTGATACCAATTGACAGATTTCGGAGGCATCTTCTTCGTTGATATATTTCCCTGCTCTTTTAAATTCTGATGTTATAAAAAGCACCATATCTTTATGAGGCAGAGGCTTTAACTCATAATTGAGAGAACTCTGGAAAAAGGGTCTTTTTCGATCATTAAAAATATCAAGCAAGATACGCCTTCTGCTTCCTATAAAGAAAAAGGAACATTGAATTTTCTGGATGTATTGTCTTAAAATACCTTCTATGCCAATTGAATTATGAACTTCAGCAATCTCCTGGAATTCATCAAAGGCCACATGAACAGGCAGGGCAACATCAATAATGAACTTTTCCAGAAACTCCATTGTATCCTCAAGTATCTTTAGCCCGTCTGTTTTGAATGCTGTTTGAACGGAAACCGATATTCCCCCTTCGGGACTTGGTGATAAAACAGGCCTGAACGATGTTATGAAGCCTATGGCCTTTTGAAACATACCCTGATTTTTATGAGTAACGGCATAAATTGACCTGGCGATTCTTCCCGCAATTTCTTCAACTGACGTAACGCCGAAGAGGTCACAATAGGCTGTTAACGTGCCATCGGATTTAAGACTGTTTTGCACTCTTTTGGTAAGGGATGTCTTGCCGTATCGCCTTGGTGAAAACAGAACGACATTTATATTGGACTTTGCATAGGAGATAAGGTCGGCAAGCTCTTTCTCCCGGTCACAAAAAGGGGCGTCAACAGGTATTTCTTTGAGATAAAATGGATTTTTTTTCATTGCGTTGCTTTCTTTAAGCAACTTAATTAAAGCATGATTTATTAATCATTGCAAGCAATAAACTCAAACGTCCATGACGGCGGCTTTCGTCACCCCCGAGCATGAAAATTAACCGCCTGCTCGCCATGCTCGCTCGATACACACAGACGAATACAGACTTTGGCATCTGGCAAACCGGATCATGGGCCGGCAGTCTATGAGGGATTTGATGATGGCTGGCCTGTTTTTTCTCTTTAGATGGGAGGGCGGGTTGGTCGATACAATCTTTAGATACAACTGCCTTGACGGGAAAGGGAGATATATTGCTACAGAGGTTCAATTCCCAATCAAAGTTCTCGACTTGACACCGGTTTCGGGATATATATTAAATCAATAAATTCAACGATGGGCTGGATCCCAGAGGAAAAGGCCTTTAAATTCATTCAAAAACAGCGTCTCCCGGATCACACATTAGGGAGTATATACCAAAATACCAAAAGTGAAGGTTTGTATGTTTTTCTTCCAAAAGCCTATTTGGGCCATGATGGCCGCGGTTTTGTTGTTTTTACCTGCAGTTGCTAGGGCCACAAATGGATATTACTTGATAGGCACAGGCGCAAAGTCACTGGGAATGGCTGGAGCAGTAGTAGCCAATCCGCAGGGAGCTTTATGCATGTTGCGAAATCCTGCTGCCATTGCATGCCTGGCGGAAACGACAGCCGATGTTGGGGGAGCTGTCTTTATGCCCACAAGGCATATGAACGGCTATAAAAGTGATTCCAATTTATACATGATCCCCTCAGCGGCTTTAGTCTTCAATCCCAAGGATTATAAAGGGCATAAATCAAATTTTGCCTTTGGCATTGGCACGCACTTCGTCTCCGGGATGGGAGTGGATTGGGATAACAATAATCTTACGGGAGGAATGCTACAAAAGGTTTATTCTCGTATGGCAATGATGGAAATGGGCGTTGGTGGAGGCTATCGTGTTAATAACAGTTTGGCTATCGGTTTTACACCTGTATTCACCTACGAAATGTTAGAGATAGAATATGGATGGAAAGGAGGTGCTAAGGATGCGCTTGATCAAGCATATGCGGCTGGCGGTGGATTTGACGTTGGCATCGTGTATCAAGTAAATGATAAATTGAAACTAGGCCTTGCCTACAAATCTAAAAGGTGGATGGAAAATTTGAGCTGGAATGTTAATCCAGATGGGAAAGGCAGCTGTACCATGTTGATTAATCCCAATGCAGAAAAAGTGAAAATGAGATTGGACATGCCTCGCCAGATTGCCTTTGGTATTAATATTCAGCCATTTAAACCGCTGAATATAGAGATGGATGTGCGCTGGATTAACTATCATAATGTTATGAATGAGGTACCCATTACAGGGATGATTAATCCTATGACTGGACAGCCTGCAGAAACCTGGAACTTTCACTGGCGAAACCAGTGGGTATTTGCACTAGGAACAGCATATCGACCTTCTGATCGTCTCACTTTAAGGGCAGGTTTTAATTATGGGAAAAGTCCGGTTGAAGATAAAGACCTAAATGCCAATATCATCTCCATGGCTATTATGGAAGCGCATCTTACTGCCAACATATCCTACAAAATAAGTAAAAACCTTGAATTTTCTTTAGCCTATGTCCATGGATTTAAACATAAACAAACTTACCAAAACACTAGCCCGCAAGAAATCTGTGGTTATGGAAATAAAACGGAAATAAAGATGTATCAAAATATGGTAGCCCTTCAACTTAACCTTTGGTTTTAGGGGCCAAACTCTTACGACAAATTTTAATTCTTTATCACCCTTTGTAGGGCCTCGCTCAGGTTCTTTATTTTAAAGGGCTTGGTAACCACGCCAGAAAAGCCGTATTTTTTAAAATTTGCCATGATGAGGTCGGTAGAATAACCACTGGAAACAATGGCCTTAACATCGGGGTCTAGCTCCATAAATTTTTTAATGGCCTCCTTGCCTCCCATCCCTCCTGGGATGGTTAAATCCATAATGACAGCCGCAAAAGGATGACTAGCCTCCTTTGCTTTTTTATATAGCTCTAATGCTTTACTACCATCTTTGGCAAATTCCACTTCATAGCCAAGACACCTGAGCATTTCCCCTGTGACTTCTAAGACCATTTCCTCATCATCCATTAATAGTATTTTCCCTGTTCCGCTCTTCGCTTCAGTGGTTTCTTTCTTTAAAATTTTCTGTTTTTCTCCTAAAGCTGGCAAATAGATATGGAAGGTAGTCCCGATTCCTATCTCGGATGTTGCCTCAATATAGCCCTTATGCCTTTTGATAATGGAATAGACGGTAGCCAATCCCAGGCCACTTCCTTTCTGTTTGGTCGTAAAATATGGATCAAATATTCTCGTGAGATGTCCTTTAGATATGCCAACGCCCTGATCCTTGATCGCGATTTTTACATATCTCCCTTCCCTTAAAGGCAAGTGCCACTTTGTATCAATCATCATATTTTCACCATGCACCTGAATAATACCCCCTTCTGGCATGGCCTGGTCAGCGTTGATAAGCAAATTATTAATTACCTGCGTCATTTGACCTTCATCTGCTTCCACTAGCCAAAGATCGTCTGGGATAAAAACTTCACAACTGACATTTGAACCACTCAAGGCAAATGTTGTTGCCTCTTCTATCAATTTCAGTAAAGAAATATCCTTTTTAACCGGCTCTCCTCCCTTAGAAAAGGTCAGTAGCTGCTGGGCCAAATCTCTTGCGCGCAAACATGCCTTTTCTGCCTTTTTCAGCCTTGTAACTACCTCATCTTTTGAATCATTATAAACCGTTGCCAGGGTAATATTACCTAAAATGCCGGTTAAGATATTGTTAAAGTCATGGGCAATACCACCTGCCAAGATGCCAATAGATTCAAGTTTGGCTGTGTTCAGTAGCTCTTGTTCCATTCTCCTTTTTGCTGTGATATCCTGAAATACCAGAATTACACCGATGGTATTGCCTGTTTTGTCTAAAATTGGTGCAGCGCTATCCGCGATAATCCTCTCTGTGCCATCTCTGGCAATAAGTATAAGGTTATTGCCAACCACTCTGCCTGTTTCAATTACCTTCCTAAAGGGATTCTTAGAATGCTTATGTGTTTTCTCATTGATGGTATGAAGCACTGTAGAAAGGGATTCCCCTATAGCCACTTCTTGCTGCCAACCCGTCAGTTTTTCTGCCACCTTATTTATTAAAACTATTTTGCCTTTTGCATCTGTAGCAATCAGTCCTTCTCCTATAGAACGGAGGGTAACGGCCAGACGTTCCTTTTCTGCAGCAAGCGCCTCTTCCATCTGCTTACGCTCAGTTATATCGCGGAAGATACCGCTGGTAGCCACCGGTTTTTCTCCTATATACCGACACTGGACACTTCCTTCCACCCAAATTTGCCTTCCATCCTTGGCAACAAATATGGCCTCAACATTATTTATGGGTTTGCCTAATATCACCTCTTGGAAGGCTATCTTACAGTGGGCTACAGAATCAGGGTGAAGGATGTCCCATAGCCCAATCTGTTTAACTTCTTCCTCACTGTATCCAAGCACATTCCGCCATTTTGGATTGACATAGAGGAAACGACCATCAGGCCCAATGCTTTGAATTAGGTCATTGGCGTTCTCAAAAAGATAACGGTAGCGCTCTTCGCTTTCCTCTAGTGCCTGCACCATCAGCTTACGTTCAGTGATATCGCGGAAGATACCGCTGGTAGCCACCGGTTTTTCTCCTACAATCTGACAGCTGGCACTTCCCTCGACCCAGATTTGTCTTCCATCCTTGGCAACAAATATGGCCTCAACATTATTTACGGGCTTGCCCAATATCACCTCTTGAAAGACTGTCTTACAGTGGGCTGCAGAATCAGGGTGAAGGATGTCCCATAGCCCGATCTGTTTAACTTCTTCCTCGCTGTATCCAAGCACCTCTCGCCATTTTGGGTTGACATAGAGGAAATGACCATCAGGCCCAACGCTTTGAATCAGGTCGTTGGCGTTCTCAAAGAGATAACGGCAGCGCTCTTCGCTTTCCTCCAGTGCCTGCCCCATCTGCTTACGTTCAGTGATATCGCGGAAGATACCGCTGGTAGCCACCGGTTTTTCTCCTATATACCGACAATGGACACTTCCTTCCACCCAGATTTGCCTTCCATCCTTGGCAACAAAGCAGTACTCAGCATTGTCTACTGCCTTTCCTTCCATTGCCATTTGAAAGGCTTTCTTACATTGAGAAATAAAATCAGGATGGACTACGTTCCATATCCTGAGGTAATCCAGCTCTTCTTCACTATATCCAAGCACCTTCCGCCATGCGGGATTTACATAGAGAAAAGAACCATCAATCGCAATACTCTGAATCAGGTCATTGGTATTCTCAAACAAGTCTCGGTATTGCTCCTTTCTTTCCCGTAATTCCTCTTCTATTTTTTCACGTGTAGTAATGCCCTTGACCTTAATCTGTTTTTTCAAATTTTCGTTTGCTTTTAAGAAATTCATTCTCAATTGCACCTGTCCTTGCTTAGAAACGTACAATAAATAAGTTGAACAAATTGGCATCCTTCATTCACCAGTTTACACTTTTTCGAAAAAGAGTGTATTGTCGAATTTGATACCGATGTCGAAACTGGAAATTCGAAATTTGAAATTAGGTAACGCATTTACATCTTTGTGTTTTTCCCAATTTCCAATTTCCAATTTCACTGCCAAAATACAAGGTCAACAAAGTGTAAACTACTTTTGACTTGTCGTGAAGGATGTCAATGCTTGAAGATTTTTCTCTAGCTAATATTTCGTAATTACACAATACAAAAATGACAACTACAGTG
>JAGGRV010000166.1 GCA_021159445.1 Deltaproteobacteria bacterium
AGGCGCGAGGAGCGAGCATAACGGGTTATGTGATCGACGAGCAACGAAGAAGACAGCAAAAAAGACATTAATTTGTTTAAGTTATTTATTGTACGTTCCTAATCAGGCTGAAGCTGTTTAGACTGAAGGGGTCAGAAGAGCACTATTGCCGTACTTTGGCGGAAATATCTGGTTCTTGCACCAAATATGGCTTTAAAATGCGCTTTTTCCTGACAGTCTTCAGTCTATCCACCTGAGTAGTTACAATATAGCAATAAACTCGGAATTAGAATGAATACTGAACAAGCCCTTCTAAAACTCAGAGAATCTATCAGAGAACCGGGGAGCGTCATAGCCTTAACCGGTCTTCTGGGCACCTCTTTGGCCTGGCTGATTGCAAGACTCCTCAAGTCTGTCAATCATCCCATACTCTGGGTTACTTCCCTTCAGAAAGAGGCTGAACAGGTAGCATCAGATCTCTCTTTTTTCTCGGATTTTCCTGTTTTATTGTATCCTTGCCATGACTCGCTTCCTTTTGTGCCGTTGCTTCCCTCAACCGAGACAATATCTCAGAGGATTTCAACACTCTACCGCCTGGCCACTGAGGATGGTCCTGTTGTGGCAGTTGCCCCGGCGCAGGCCCTTGTGGAACTTACGGTTCCTCCTGAAATCCTTTTAAACCATGTGGAGTATCTCCAAAAAGGAGAGGAAGTTGACCGGGAGGAGTTGCTTAAATGGCTTGTTGATTCAGGCTATGAACACTGCGCAATAGTCCAGTCCAGAGGGGAGTTCAGTATAAGGGGCGGCCTGCTCGATATCTTTCCGCCATTAACAACTCTTCCTGTACGAATAGACTTCTTCGCCGACTTTGTAGAGGAGATGCGCCTCTTTGACCCACTCACGCAACGGTCGACTGAAAATCTGAATGAACTGGTTATACTCCCGGCTAATGAGCTCATATTTTCCCGGTCCATGCTTGAATCTATCCATGAAAAACTGGTTGAACGGGCGGCTAAGTATAATTTGCCTGCCCGGAGGGTACATGAAATTCTGCAACAACTGGAGGCCAGGAGGTTGGTGGAGGGGCATGAGGCGCTGCTGCCACTTTTTTATCCAAAACCCGCCTCTGTCCTGGACTATATTCCGCAACAGTCTCCGCTACTGATTGATAGGCCCGAAGAGGTTAAAAGGGCGCTGGAAAACTACAGGAAGGGGGCTGAGCAGACATACGAATCAGCCATTAACGAACACAGAGTTTTTTCTTCCCTGGAGTCTCTACTCTCTGACCCGGAGCAGCTTTCAAAACAGATAAGGGATCATACGTGCTGGCTGTTTCAGGACATCAATTTATATGGATCGTTACCAAATTCTTCAATCACCAAATCACCAAATCACCAAATCACCAAATCAAAAGGGTCTTCCTTCAACCTGCCGGTCCCAAACATTCAGGACCTGGAGATAAAATCGAGCAAGCCGGACCTGATCTTGATGCTCGGAAGCGCAAAGAGGGGAATTGATCTTATCGGACCGGTGCTTGACCGGCTCAAAGACTGGATTGAGGCGGGAGAAAGGATTGTCCTGGTAGTGCCTGGCCAGCGGCAGGGCCAAAGGATGATAGAACTCCTCAGCTATCATGAGCTTGTCAGTGATGAGGACAGGCCTCCCATACTCTCAGCGCCTTTGACCAATGACCCGGCAGAACCCGGACTTATGATCTGTACCGGGCAACTTTCTTCAGGATTTGCCTTTCCGGGTGAGGCCTACATAGTCCTTACGGAAGAAGAGCTGTTAGGCGCACGGGCCGGACGGACCAGGAGCCCGGGGAGAGAGAAAACAACCGTAAGTGATCTGACCTTTGAGGATCTGAAGCCCGGCCAGCCGATTGTACACAGAGACCATGGTGTAGGACTCTATAAGGGCCTTGTCAGGATAGAGACCGGCGGGGTTCCGGGGGAATTCCTTTTTCTCGAATACCGCGGTGGTGATAAACTCTATCTGCCGGTAGACCGCCTGGGACTGGTCCAGAAATATATCGGGATAGAAGGTCGCGTTCTCCGGCTTGACAGGTTGGGAAGTTCAAGCTGGCAACTTACAAAGCAGAAGGTCAAGAAGGATATATCTGAAATTGCCCACGAGCTGGTTGAACTCTATGCCTCAAGAAAGGTGAGCAAGGGCTTTAACTTTTCACCTCCTGATGCCATGTTCCGGCAGTTTGAAGCCTCATTTCCCTATGAAGAGACCAGGGACCAGGCTGCCTCAATAGAAGAAGTCCTTTCTGACATGCAGGAACCCAGACCCATGGACCGGCTGCTATGCGGAGATGTGGGCTACGGCAAAACAGAAGTCGCTATGAGGGGCGTATTCAAGGCTGTTGAAGACGGAAAACAGGTGGCCATTTTGGTACCTACCACTCTCTTGGCAGAACAGCACGAACGGACATTCATACAGCGGTTTCAGAGATATCCTGTTACTGTAGAGGCCCTCAGCAGGCTCAAGACCAGACAAAAGCAGAAAGAGATCCTTGCCGGGATCAGCCAGGGCCGGGTCGATATCCTTATAGGCACACACCGGCTGCTGCAGCCGGATGTAAAATTCAAGGACCTGGGACTGCTGATCGTAGATGAGGAGCACCGTTTCGGTGTTAAGCACAAGGAACGGCTGAAAAGGCTCAAGCAGACTGTTGACTGCCTTACGCTTACCGCAACACCAATCCCAAGGACTCTTCAGCTCTCACTTCTGGGAATCCGGGACCTTTCAACAATCAACACCCCTCCCAGGGACCGCATACCCGTCAAGACCTTCATGGCCGAGTTTGATGACTCGTTAATAAAAGAGGCTATAGAGCGAGAGATTAGCCGCGGCGGTCAGGTATTTTTTGTTCACAACCGGATAAAGGGCCTGTACAGGCTGGCAGAGCATATCCAGCGCTTAACACCTGATGCCAGGATAGAGGTCATACATGGACGAATGAAACCCGACGAACTTGAGGAGATCATGATCCGGTTTGTAAGGGGTGATATTGACTGCCTTATGTGCACCACCATCATAGAATCCGGTATAGATATCCCGTCGGCAAACACCACGATCATAAACCGGGCTGACAAGCTTGGGCTTGCCGACCTGTACCAGCTCAGGGGCAGGGTCGGAAGGGCCGGTGAACAAGCCTATGCCTATCTTCTCATTCCCCTGATATCCGAGATGGGAAAAGAGTCCATAAAAAGGCTCAAGGCTATTATGGAACTTTCTGTGTCCGGAGGCGGATTTCGCCTTGCGATGCAGGATCTTCAAATTCGCGGGGCAGGGAACATACTTGGAGTCTCCCAGTCAGGGAGTATCGCAGAAGTAGGATATGAACTCTACCTTGAATTATTGCAAAAGGCTATAGACGAGTTCAAAGGGCTCCCTCAAAAAGACGAAATAGACCCGGAAGTAAACCTGGGCATAGCCGCATTTATCCCTGAAGAGTATGTCCCGGATGTGGAACAGCGTCTGCTCCTTTACCGGAGAATGGCACGACTGGAAGACAACGAAAAAGACGCGGATTTTTCATTGGAACTCAGAGATCGCTTCGGCCCGATGCCGGAAGAAGTTGCGTCTCTACTTAAGGTAATGGGGATAAAACGCACGCTGAGGCTGCTGAACGTGATACGGCTTGATAGGAGTTTTCACAATAAGAAAGAACGTATTGTCTTTGGTTTTGGACCCGAAGGCCCACCTTATCCTGAAAAATTCATAGAGGCAGTACAAAAAAACCGGCAGTGGCGCCTATTGCCGGATGGCAGATTGATTATTCTTCCTGAATTTATTGAAGAAGATGGGGATAGCCTTGCAAACATTAGACAGATCTTGCAAGTACTACTAAAAATGGCTACAAAGGGGTAACTTTGATATTATATTCCCTAAGTTGAGCGTTTAGCTGTTAGCCATTAGCGTTTAGCTTTGAAAAATCATGGCATTACGTTAATTAGAAATAACACCCAATGGGTAAAAATTTGTAATAGTAAAACATCCTGTAATCATTAAACTAATAGCTAACCGCTAAAGGCTAATCGCTGTATTGTAGGTATTACTTACCGGAGACTCAGATATGATTATACATAGTATATTTTTCCGTACCTTTTTCGTTGTGTTGGCTGTCCTGACATTTGAGGCCCATCTGGCATACGGTATCATAGTCGACAGGATAGCTGCCACAGTAAACGGAGATGTGATCACACTTTCCGAGCTTGAAGGCTGGGCACAACCCCTTGTTCAGAAGTACACTAATGATGAAATGAGCAAAAAAGAGATAGAGACCACAAGGCAGGAAATCCTTTCCCAAGTCCTGCCGGAGTTAATAAATGAACGTCTTGCACAGGAAGAAGTCAAAAAACTGGGTATAAAAGTAGGTGAACAGGAAATCGAGAGGGCCTTGGACCAGATATGTGAAGACAATCATATAACCAGAGATCAGCTTTCAGAAAAACTTGCATCCGAAGGCCATACACTCGAAGAATACAAAAAGGAGCTAAAGCAACAAATTGAGAGGGCAGAGCTTATAAATGCACAGGTGCGTGCAAAGATAGTAATAACTGATGAACAGGTTAATGAATATCTAAAAGAACATCCTCTCAATAATAGCTCCAATGCCCCACTCTATATAATGCAACACATATGTGCAAAATTTGAAGAGGATGATCCTGAATCCAAAAAGGACGCCAGGAGACGGATCGAAGAAGCCTACAATGCACTAAAGGAAGGAAAAGTTTTTGAAGAAGTGGCAAGGCGCTATTCCGATCTCCCATCAGGCCAAGACGGTGGATACCTGGGCGCTTTTACCTTGAAAGAGATGGCATTCTCTGTCAAACAGGCTGTAGTCAATCTTAAATCAGGCGATTTTAGCGACATAGTTGATACTCAGGTGGGTTGGCAGATTTTCAGGTTAAAGGAAATAGTACAAAGCGGACAAACTGATCTTGACTCGGCTCAAATAAAGGAAGTAAGAAAAAAACTTTACCACAAGCAAATAAATGCCAGGTTTGAAGAGTGGCTCGGGGAACTACGTTCAAAGTCAATTATCCAGATACTTCTTTGATTTTTACTGTAATATTCCGAAAAAGAAAATATGTTCAAAGAATCTTTAGGGGAATACCTCAAACGGGAACGGGAACTACGCCAGATTTCTCTGGAGGAAGTTGCAGAAGGCACCAAGATTGCAATTTATAGGTTAAGGGCTATGGAGGCCGGCCGCTGGGACAAGCTGCCTGCCGAGGTCTTTGTGAAAGGCTTCATAAAGAGCTATGCTGAATTCATAGGTCTTGTTCCGGAAGACGTCATCCTTCGTTACCAGGAGATCCGTGCTGCTGATGAAAGTCCTGACGAGCCAACTGAGCCGGCATATAAGCCGTTATTTAATTATGTAAATAAAGTCTCTCTGTTCAATCGAGACTTAATCAGTGCCGCAGCAGCGCTTTTTCTCATCCTTTTATTGCTTATATTGGCAATTTGGTTCTTCTGGCCCTCGGATGAAAAACACGAAACAGATCAAAATCTCACACCTTCCACGACTACTTCATCGAAAGAAAGACCTGTTATAGATAATGTTGAATGTTGAATGCTAAATGTTGAATTAAGGTATATGTTTTTAAACGTTCTTCCACAATTCAGCATTCAACATTTATTGTGCGTCTTGGGTTTTTTCAGCGGAATCATAACGGAATAATATGCCCGAGATCTTCAAAAGTCCTGCATTCGTAATTTCAGGCCAGGATCTGGGAGAATCCGACCGGCTTATTACCTTTTACTCAATGGCCAGAGGAAAAGTGCGGGGCATTGCCAAAGGGGCGAAAAGGAGCCGACGCCGTTTTGTAAACGCACTTGAGCCTTTCACCATGCTTAACCTTTCTTTAGCCCTGCCGCGCACCACGGGTTTGAACAGAATCGACTCTACTGAAATCCTGGATAATTTTCCACTTCTAAGACATAAAGTCGAATGCTATATCATGGCCAGTCTATGCTGCGAATTGGTAAATCTCTGGACAAAGGAAAATGATCCCCAAGAAGATCTTTTTAAACTCCTTCGATGGTATCTTAACTCTCTCAATGACGGATTCCACCCAAGAAAGACCACTCTCTTTTTCAAGACCTTGCTTCTGGCCCTGGCAGGCTATGCCCCTGATTTTGACCAGTGCCTTCTCTGTAAAAAGCCACCGATGGGCGATCATGTGATCTTCAAACTCCATGCAGGAGGATTCATATGCAGCGAATGCCGGAAGTCAGGGGAAAAAACCCATAAAATAAGCTTGGGGACACTAAAGTCCTTGAGACACATTCAGAACGGACCTCTTGACAACTTCCATAGACTGACTATGACAGATGCGGTACTTGAAGAGGCATGGTCCCTCATGAAAAGTCTTCACTGTCACCATTTGGAACGGGTACCTGCTTCTTATGTAGCCGTTAACGGCTTGAAACTTGAAATTGGAAAGTAGAAATTGGGGGGGAAAATGAGTCTACGAGTTGGATGTTTATAAACTGGCAGAAGTCCGAGGCTAAATATTTGGTGATTTGTGAATGAATATACGCACAGGTCTTGAAACCTTTCTGGAAAATGCACCGTCATGGGTCAAGGGAAGAAGGCTGGGGCTCCTTTGCAACCAGGCCTCGGTTGACCCAAGCTTAAGACACTCCAAAAATCTGATATTCTCCATGTTGCCAGGCCATCTGAAGTGCCTTTTTAGCCCTCAGCACGGCCTTTATGCTGAAAAGCAGGACAATATGAAGGAGTCTCCGGATGATTTTGATCCGTCCCTTAATATCCCGGTCCTTAGTCTCTATGGAAAAGACAGAGAGCCTTCTTCTGGACAATTGTCCAAAATCGACCTTCTTGTTGTTGACCTTCAGGACATCGGCTGCCGCGTATACACATTCATCTGGACTCTCTATCTGGCCATAAAGGCCTGCGCCAAAGCAGGTGTAGGAGTTGTAGTGCTGGATCGCCCCAATCCTCTGGGAGGTGAGTTGATAGAGGGCAATCTTCTGGCTCAGGACTGTCAATCCTTTGTGGGGCTTGCTCCCCTTCCAATGCGTCATGGCATGACTATTGGGGAA
Source organism: Deltaproteobacteria bacterium (assembly GCA_021159445.1). Lineage (GTDB taxonomy): Bacteria > Desulfobacterota > Dissulfuribacteria > Dissulfuribacterales > UBA3076 > UBA3076. The sequence continues at coordinate 7,069 of JAGGRV010000166.1, forward strand.
ATTGCCTTGTTTTTCATGGAGGATCAGGATCTGGATCTTGAGCTACATGTTGTGAAGATGCAGGGCTGGAGGCGAGAAATGGACTTTGCTGCAACAGGTCTCCCCTGGATATGGCCTTCTCCAAACATGCCTACCCTTGATACAGCCAAGGTATATCCGGGACAGGTCGTTTGGGAAGGCACAAATGTCTCAGAGGGAAGGGGTACTACCAGGCCCTTTGAGATATTCGGCGCTCCTTTTCTTGACCCTGACGCCCTGAGAAAAGAGGCAGAAAAGTGGAAACTGCCGGGTTTTGTCCTGAGAGAACAGTCTTTCGAGCCGACTCTCCACAAGTGGTCGGGGAAGCGGTGCAGAGGCTTTCAGATCCACGTAACACATAGACTTAAATACCGGCCATATATTACGACCCTTGCCATTTTAGCCGCAGTCAAAAGGATGCATCCAAAGGATTTTGCATGGAAAGACCCTCCCTATGAATATGAGTTCGAACGCCTTCCAGCAGATCTTATTATAGGAGACAAGAGGGTGAGGGAGGCCGTGGATGCCGGAACAGACCCAATGGATATCCAATCTATCTGGGCCAAAGACTTAAAAGATTTTGAGAAAGCCCGGCCGACTTGGCTGCTATATCCTTAATGCCGACTCATATGCCCTTTTAATTAACCGCGCTGAAAGCGCTTATGGCTATTTACTGTGCCGAAGAGCATGGCGAGCAGGTGAATATGAAGCGGGGCAGAGAACTGAGAAATACGATACAAAATGAACTCCGTGCATCACAGATGGAGACAACAAATTTCAACAGACAAAAACGAAAAAAGAGAAAAAGAAAACATCTCCTCATTATATCGGATTTTGGGGAGGAGATCTAAGTCCTCCCAGCGAGGCTGATATCAAAAGGTTTTTTAGCCAGTTTTCATGGTAGCAAAATTTATTGACTCTTTCATCTGGACTTTTAAGGCCATTGTACTTTTTTATTGTTAATGGATTTGACGGTGCAAAATTGTGAATAAGTGCCTTGGCGCTCTGATTGTGTCTCATCTCGGCCATTTTTGACTATCATATCCGAACTACAGTGCGGGCAATGAACATTATCCGGCCAGCGCAGTTCGCGAACCCATTGAAAGCACTTGGCGTTGTCTATAATGGCCGTTATATTCAGAAGGCTTTGGATTTTGTTCTGAATCTTCATCATCATTTCTCCTGGGTAGTATTTCCCAGGAAACAATACAGATGATGCCTTCAGATGTCTATAGTGAAGGACAATTTTCCTTTTCAAAGATCAGTCTGGAATCCCTTAAGAGCCAAAAAAAATGTAACCGTTCACGGGATTACAACGCCCGTTTTACCGCAAACCACCGAACTGTAAGCGTTTACAGGGTGCTGCAGATGCAAGGCGTACGGGTACGCAGACGTACTCCCGTAATTATTCACTTTCCCCCCTGACAGCCAACAGCCTTTTTCAGGTTTCAAAGCATAATCCGTTGGGAATACGCATTTTGGTGCAATCTGCCCGCGGTTGAAACCCTGCAAAAGCCTATCGGCTGCCAGGGAGTGTGAACGGTTACCACCGAACTGTAAGCGTTTACAGGGTGCTGCAGATGCAAGGCGTACGGGTACGCAGACGTACTTCCTGTACTTCAAGTGCCCGGCAACAAAGCAGATGTGGTGCCTTGTGAACGCTTATTCCTGGGAATCATTCTCATGCCCTTCTTCATTGGCAGATTTCTCCAAAATATCAGGTGTGAAAGGACTGTTAACCCTGATTGTCTCCTCCCCATTACCGAAAACACTATTCGTTTCTTCAGACAGATCACCAGGGACCTCTTGAATAGCTCTCATTTCAGATGCTGCAAGATTTATTGCCTGATCGACCTCCTCCGGTGGCAGGGCCTCCTCGTCTATGACCCGCAAATAACTCTCGAGAACAGAGCGTATTTTATATGCAGTCTCCCTCTGAATACGTCGGAGCCCCATTATTCGCTCCTCCAATTGGATGGCCTCCTGATGGGCATCAGCAACTATACGCTCTGCATCCAGTTTTGCCCTCTCATGCATGAGTTCTACATCTTTTTTGGCCTGTGACTTCATTGTCTCTGATAACTTGTGAGCCGAGGTCAGGGTCTCCCTGAATTCCTCTTCCCCCTTTTTCATCTCTGCCAACTGGTCCTTATATGCGATTAACTGATCTTTCAGGGCATTCTTCTCTTTAATCAGAGAGGTCATAATCTCACTTACTTCCTCAAGAAAGGAGTCTACTTCTTCAGGGTCGTAACCCCGGAACCTGACACGGAATTCCTTCTCAAGTATTTCGTTTGGGGAAAGACTCATATAACACCTCTATGAAATCTGATAGGCCAACTGATGAAGTGTTGGTACGATAAAACTACGCAAAAAGATTATTGCAATAATGATCACCATAGGGGTTAAATCTATTCCCCCGAATTGTAAAGGAAGTATGCGTCGAACCCGGTACATTAAAGGTTCGGTTATGTTATACAGAAATTTTACTATAGGATTATAGGGATCAGGATTAACCCAGGACAAGATAGCCCTGGCAATCAATATCCACATGTAGAGATTAAGAACAATATCGACAATAGTAGCGATAGAATGCATGAAATTGCTTAGAATGAACATATTGGTATCCTTAAAAAATTATGAATTAGAGACTATTTGACTTGTCGTGAATGATGTCTTGTTTTTTCACCCTTTGCCAAAAGGACACAGTGGATAATTACACGTCTTACAGCTAAAACATAGTCCACCATGGCCCAGAGCTGCAATCTTTTCCCGGTCTATGCATTCCCCGGCCAATATTCTTGGAAGCACCAGATCCAATACGGTGGTACGGAAATACATAGCACAGGCCGGAATCCCAAGGACGGGCACATCTCCAATATAGCTCACCAGAAACATGGCCCCGGGTAAAACCGGGCTTCCATACACTATGTCCGTTGCACCGGCCTCCCTGATTGCCACACGGGTCACGTCATCCGGGTCAACTGACATCCCGCCTGTACATAATATCAACTCGGCCCCCAGCTCTAGGGTTTTTTTTATCTCTTCCAGGATTATCTCCACATCGTCCGGGACCAAAAAAACTGATAACACATCGACGCCGTAATCCTTAAGTTTTTCCTTCATTATTGGGCCGAAGGCGTCCTTTATGCGACCATCGAATACCTCTTGACCCGTAACTAAAATGGCTCCCCTTTTAATCTTCCAAGGTAGGACCCGGATGAGCCCGCCGGCATCTGATGCGATGGATACTGCCTCATCCACCACCGACCTGGGTACCACAAGCGGTATTGCCCTGCCTGCAGCCACAAGCTCGCCTTTTTTGACCACTGTGTTGTCATGGCAAGTGGCCAGCATTACCTCACCAAGGAGGTTAAAGGCCAACAAGTGCTGGCAGTCTATCTGCAACAGGCCTTCTGTCTCTGCGCAAAAACCTATTTTGCCTTCAGATGGTTGGTTGTCATATTCAATGCCCGGGCCGGCTATGGCCTGTGCCATGGTAAGCGCTGCTTCATCTTCATGTAGTTCATTCTCTGAGAGCTCAAGCACGTAGATGTGATTTTTCCCCATGCGCCTCAAATGAGGTATGTCGCTGTCCTTAATCACATAACCTTTCTTGAAAGTAGGACCTTTTTTCCCCCCTGGGATTATCTCAGTCATATCATGGGGAAGGACCATCCCCACTGCCTTGGTCACTGAAACCATCTTTAGGCCCATTCTAATACCTTCGAGCCTCTTGCAAAACTTTATAGTAGGCACCATGCGCGCAGGCTCGACACAATATCTTACCGTCTTTCTCCACTTCCCTGCAGTCCTGCACGTAGTCACCACAGGACTCACACTGTACCCTCCTGATAGGTCTTCCGGGCAGGTCAGAGTCAGGCACTTCCAGTCTGACCTCCTGCACCTTGAAGAGCTCATCATCATTCATCAGCTTATAGGCCTTTAATTGACGCCTGTACTTGTCCTCTATTTCCGGGCAATATTTCCGTGAAAGCTCTCTTGACTCTTCTCTGGCAACTATCCTGAAAGCCTTAGCGGTCTTCAAGTGCACAAAGGTCGCTGCCATTATCCCATAGTCCACCCATCTCAAAGAGCGTTTGCCAAGGGAACATCCGGTAACAGATTGTATGGCATCAGTAGCACATCGATCAATTTCCGTATAGATCATGAAAGACTTGCGGTCCTGACCCTTTGGATCATTTATGCCCAGCAGACGCAACCCCAATATAGCGAGCCGCACCCCAAGGACCTGACCGGCACACAGATGCCCATGGAGCCGGGCGGATTCCTCCAGGAGTTCCTCAAATGGCCTTTCAAAAATCTTGGTTGTCGATTCCATCTTCCCTTTCCAGATTTTCTTCTTTATAGTCAACCATAATCTCAAGTTTTCGAAAAATAATAGTAACCGTTCACGGGATTACAACGCCCGTTTTACCGCAACCCACCGAACTGTAAGCGTTTACAGGGTGCTGCAGATGCGAGGCGGAGGGTACGCAGACGT
>JAGGRV010000495.1 GCA_021159445.1 Deltaproteobacteria bacterium
GTAAGCGTTCACAGGGCACCGCATCTGCTTTGTTGTCGGGCACTTGAAGTACAGGGAGTACGTCTGCGTACCCGTACGCCTTGCATCTGCATCACCCTGTGAACGCTTACGTTAATTTTTTACAAAGCTTCTTAATCCCTGGCTCCTGCTGGGATGTCTTAACTTTCTCAGTGCTTTCGCCTCTATCTGACGTATACGCTCTCTGGTAACAAAGAAGTCCTTACCAACTTCTTCAAGGGTGTGATCTGATTGTTCTCCGATCCCGAAACGCATTCGAAGTATTTTCTCTTCTCTTGGCGTCAAAGTGCCAAGAGCAATCCTGGTTTGTTCGACCAGATTTATATTTATTATGGCATCATCCGGAGGCTTGGCCTCTTTATCCTCGATAAAATCCACTAAGTGGCTTTGTTCGCCATCGCCTATGGGAGTCTCTAAAGATATAGGATCTCTGGTCATCTTTAAGATCTGGGATATTTTGTCCCTGGGCAATCCCAGGTGCTCAGCAACATCCTCCGGCGCAGGCTCTTTCCCCGTCTCCTGTATCAGAGCCCTTGTAGCCCAAACAACCTTGTTCATGGTCTCCACCATATGGACAGGTATGCGAATTGTTCTGGACTGATCGGCAATAGCCCTGGTGATTGCCTGACGAATCCACCAGGTTGCATAGGTGCTGAATTTGTAACCTCTTTTATACTCAAATTTATCAACTGCCTTCATAAGACCTATGTTGCCCTCTTGTATAAGATCAGAGAGATGCAGGCCCCGATGGAAGTATTTCTTGGCGATACTGACGACAAGACGAAGATTGGCCCAAACAAGACGCTTTTTGGCGTTTTTGGCAAGACCAACTCCTTCATTGAACCAGGAAATAACGTGTTCCAGCTCTCTGGCATTCAGCCTGGACTTAGCCAAAAATTCTTCCTCTGAAGCATTGCTTAATTTTCGCTTTTCATTATTGAAGGCACGGCAGAGCAACTCTTGAAAACATTTTTCAATTCGCACATTTCCAAAGGTCCTCATCATGGAAGCCCGGTTTTCTATAAGCGCCTGTTTAATCGCCTTCAAGGCAGCATCATCCAGACCTGGCTTTATGGACCTTAAAAGTTTGCGATTTTTATCCTGAAGTATCTGAATTTCATCCAGAATATTTCTGAGACGGGCTTTCCTCCTTCCTGAGTTGACCAGTTTTTTAACTTTAATGTGATTTATATCTGAAACCCATTCATCCACATGACCGGCATTCTTCACAATGGCCCGCGCTTTCTTGAGAAAGGCATCAACTACCTCGGGAATAGATAATGAGGCCTCTACAAAAGCTTGCTCTCCTTCCTCCATAGTCTTTGCTATTATAATTTCCTCTGTCCTGCTAAAAACCCTGTCTCCCATCTCCTTGAGGTAGATTTTTACCGGGTCAACACCCCTGCCCTTTTCTTCATCCAGATAAACGTCCTTTACATCAACACTGGCTTTCTCTTCAACTACAACCTCAACAAGTTTTACCTCATCCTCTTTAAATAATCTCAGTGTAGAGCCGCTATCCGACTCATGCCCTCCCTTGTCTTCTTGATCAATATCTCTATATAGGCTTTGTCCTCCCTCATATTTTCCACGACATGTCCGGCCGGCTTTTTTTGTCCTTTTAAAAACAGGTTTTTTGATATTTTTCTCACAACTGGTTAGCGGATACTCCATTAAGTAGTGCAAATTACGGCTTTCTTTTTCCCTCATCAATTCCTCCTTTTTTACAAAGGTGGCATCAAATATAGACATTATAAGTCCGCAGTTCCTGAAGATACTCACCTGAGCTGCAGTATCTGCCTCAAGAGATCTTCATCATCCACTATCTCTGCGGGGGCTTTGATCTGTTCCAGGACATTCCATCTCAAGACCTTATTGCGACGATCCTCACAATATCTTTTCAGGTCTGAAAGCATCTTTTCTTCCATATCCTCAAATGGGGCAAAATTTGCAGAAAGTCGCAAGGCCAAAGTCCTCAATTCAGGTACAGGCTCAAGCTGATCATACAGGTCAGGAAGATTGAGATTCCCTGACATACTGTAGAGATGCGACATTGCCATCCAAAGATTCCTCAAAGACGGGACCTCAAGCCACAGATCCAGGCCGGCGTCCAAAAAAGTCTTCATATACTGGGGATACCCGAGCAGAAAACTTATCAGCTTAGCCTCTGCCCTATTTTCAGGACCCTTGCGGATTTTGGCCTCAACAGACAGTTCATAACGCTTTCTAATATTGGGAACGATAGTACTGGAATTGCTCACATTCAGACGTTCCCAAAGACTTTCCTCTCTCACACCCAACTTCTGAGCCACATGCCCTACCAGAAGTGATTTCCTGACCGGATCGCTGACAGGTTGAAGGATCGACAGCACATCTTCTGTTGTCCTGAACCTACCTTCAGGATCTTTTCCATAGGATGCCAGACCTTGCTGAATAGCAAAATCAAGGCCGGTACCGGCTGTATCTACCAGGGCCTCCAAGGCCTCCTTGCCCTCACGCCTGACAAAGCTATCCGGGTCATCTTCAGCAGGAAGAACAAGCACCCTGACCCTGAGATTCAGTTTGTAAAAAAACGGAAGCGCCCTGAGGGCAGCCTTGACCCCTGCGGCATCGCCGTCAAAAACCAGAATCCAGTCCTTGCAAAGCCCTCTTAATTGTTTGACATGGTCTTCAGTCAAGGCCGTGCCGAGTGTTGCAACAACCTGATCTATATTGAACTGAGCCAAGGCCAGAAGATCCATGTATCCTTCAACCACATAGCCTTTGCCGGCCCGTCTGATTGCCCCTTTGTTTTGAGACAGACCGTAAAGAACTCTGCTCTTGTTGTAGACAGGAGTTTCAGGAGAATTCAGGTACTTGGGATGGCCATCTTCCAGGATACGACCGCCCAAGGCCACTACCTTTCCGGACCTGTCAAGGATAGGAAAGATAATCCTCCCGCGAAAACGGTCATAATATCCCTTCCCGCTCTTTCTGGAGACAAGCAGACCCGCCTTTTCTGCCCTATCGAGTGATAACCCTTCAGTCTTTAAATGATTGATAAGACCATCCCACCGGTCATTGGCCCAGCCCAGCCGAAACCCGGAAATGGTATCTGATTTCAGGCCACGGCTTTCAAGATATGCCCGCGCATCACTGGCCTCGGGTGAATGAAGGATGTTTCGGTGATAAAATTCTGCTGCCGCCAGATTGAGACTGACTAATTCTTCCGTCTCCATATGACGCTTTTGATCTCGAGATGATCTTGGTCTTTCAGGAATGATTATGCCATAACGGTTGGCCAGGGCCTTCACTGCTTCCACAAAGCTCATGCCCTGCATCTTCATGAGGAATTTGAAGACGTCTCCGCCTTCGCCGCACCCGAAACAGTGAAAAATCTGTTTTTCTTCGCTGACTGAAAAGGAGGGATCTTTATCCGGATGGAAAGGACAGAGGCCAATCCAGTTTCGGCCGCTTTTTTTCAACGGCACAAATTCTCCGACGACCTGCCGGATATTTGCAGCTTCAAGTACATTTCTAAGTACGTCTTCAGGAATATATGAACTCACGCCATACGCCCTTTAACTCAACATACCTAAAGGAAATGATGTACGAAGGATCAAGGATTCCCCTCTCCAAAAATCCGACCGCAAAGTCATGGAAACCACCACTTTGTTGAACGGTCATATTAACAAGGAAGGCCAGTCTGTCAATAAGTGGATAGGAATTTCCACTGAGCTCTACCTATCACAAATGCCGGCAAGAGCTGTCTGGAAATCCTTGGGAAGACGGATAAGGCGGCCAGATCTATTCGTTGCTGCATGAACGGTATAACCCCTAACCAGTAAGCGCTGGTTATCGAATCGATGTATTAGAAAATGAAAACGAATGGAGAATTTAGAAAAATTTTCCAGTGAAGTTGATAACTCAAGCAGGTCATCATAATGGGCTGGGGCCTTGTAACGGCAATAAACCTCGCTCACAGGGAGTATAAGCCCTTCATGCTCAAGATCGCGATAAGATGTCTTGAGCATGGACCGCAAAAACTCAGTGCGCCCCATCTCAAAAATTCTCAGATAGTTTCCATAATACACCACACCGCCGGTATCAGTATCACCGTAAATCACCCTATAGGAGAGGCGGTGTATTGGTTTCTTGAGCTCAATTGGGCCGGACGATTTTTTGTTCACTTGCCTTTTTTTTCGGATTAAGTTCCACTTCTCTGGGCGTCACGCCTATGAACCTCTCCATCAATTTGTGGCCCTCTTTGATCATTATAGGGCTTTGCTCGGCCGCAGGCTCGCTAAAGGTGGCATCTGAATTATCTTTCGGGCTCAAACTGTCATAAATAACATAGGGTACAGGTCCCGGACCATGGGTCTTAAGACTCACCGGCGTATAGTGATCCGGGGCAACCAGTATCCTGTAAGATCCTCCCATATCTCTCAGACCATCCATGACAGGTCCCACCACTTCTTTATCAAAGCGTTCTATGGCCCGGATCTTTTCGCGAAGATTACCCATGTGACCCGCCTCGTCAGGGGCCTCAACATGCACAAGCACGAGGGTCTTTTCCTTTAAGGCCCTCAGGGCTGCATCTGCCTTTCCCCTGTAGTTTGTGTCCAAATAACCGGTAGCCCCTGGCACATTAATAACCTCCATACCCGCCCAGACACCTAGACCCCTTATGAGGTCAACTGCAGCCACAACCGCGCTATCTATGTCATAGAGCTGAGAAAACGTGGCAAACAGCGGCCTTCGGCCTTGGCCCCATGGCCATAGTGCGTTTGCAGGCGGTTTTCCCTCGGCCCGCCTCTTTTCGTTGACAGCGTGACGATGGAAAAAGGTGATGGCCTTGGTAAGAAGTTCATATAGAAGTGGCTCTTCCTCGTAAATATGCCAGGCTTCAGTAACATCCATTCCGGTGAAATCATGGGGTGGTACAGTGGAGATACCCTCAGGACCACCGCGCCAGAGTAACAGGTGGCGGTAACTTACGCCTGCAAAAAGCCCAAAAGAACGACTGGCCACCAATGGTGCTAAGTCCTCTATGAGCATGTGAGCTTCCTCAGTGCTTATGTGGCCAGCGCTGTAGTCTTCCATATAGACCCGGCCCTCTCTGAATCTCAGGGTAACCAGATTGCACCTGAATGCCACGTCCTCGGGATTCATCTGGATACCCATGGCGGCGGCCTCCAGAGGTCCTCGGCCTGTATAAAACTTTTTTGGTGAATAACCTATGAGTGACATATTGGCCACATCGCTTCCTAGGGGAAAACCGTCCGGAATGGTAAGCACTCTGCCCAGCTCCCCCAACTTGGCCAAGTGGTCCATGGCAGGAGTCCTTGCCTTTTCTAAAACAGTCTTGCCCCCTAGATCGTCGATTGGTAAATCAGCCATACCGTCTCCAATCAGTATCACATACTTCGAAGCCGGAAGTTCCATCTTGGGTAAGTCCTGAGTCTGGTCAGTAGATTCAGCAACATTTATCGTGTTGACGTCGGTCACAACAGAACTCCTTCTTAAATAAAATTTTTTAATCCCTCAAGGGTCTTAAGATCTTCGATGCGGATGACCATGGTCTCACCTGAGATTACGTCAAGTGAGCCAATTTGTTTTAATGCCTCACGTACCTTGGCCTCATGTGCCTCATGGGTGAGTATCACTACAGAAACCGATGACTCTCTACCTCGTCCCTTCTGCACGACCGAGGCTATGCTGATACCCATGTCCCCCAGGATTCCGGATATCCGGGCAAGGACCTTCGGTCTATCCACAACCGAAAACCGAAAATAATAACATCCTTTCAAAGAATCCATCGGTCTCTTTTTCAGAGGCGTAAGCATATTATATGGAAGTCCTAAGGATGCTACCCTTCCAACAGCCCCCCCAGCCAGATTTCTGGCCACATCCACTACATCCGCCACCACTGCACTGCCTGTGGGCATCTGCCCGGCTCCCAAGCCGTATAGCAACACCTTTCCTACCGAATCGCCAATGCAGTAAAAGGCATTATAGACTCCCCCAACCTGTGCCAAAAGGTGCTCTGACGGGATCATGGTCGGGTGGACTCTCAGCTCAAGCCCATCACCGCCGTTTCTTGCAATGGCAAGAAGCTTGATCCTGTATCCAAATTCCTTTGCGAAGGAAATATCCAGGGGGGAGAGCTTGGATATACCTTCGATGTAGATATCTGAAAGCTCAACAGGGGTACCAAAAGCCAGCATAGCCATGATGACAAGCTTATTGGCTGTATCAATACCCTCAACATCATAGGTAGGATCCGCCTCAGCATAGCCGAGGCGCTGCGCATCTGCCAGCACATCTTGAAAGGCCATGCCCTCCTCGGTCATCCTCGTAAGGATATAGTTGGCAGTGCCATTCATTATGCCCATGACCGTGTGAAGACGGTTTGCCACAAGGCCTTCTTTTACTGCCTTAACAACAGGTATTCCGCCGCCCACACTGGCCTCAAATCCCAGCTCAACACCATGTCTTGCTGCTGCCTCAAAAATCTCATGGCCGTGAGCTGCAAGAAGGGCCTTGTTTGCCGTGATAACGTGTTTTCCTTTTTGAATAGCCTCTAGCACAAAGGTCCTGGCCGGCTCAAGACCGCCTATGAGCTCAATAAATATATCTATTCCCGGGTCATCAAGAAGGGACTTCACGTCATCAGTGAGGATCTCAGAGGGTACTGGAAAACCCCTGGAAGTGGTAATGTCCATGTCACAGATCCGAGCAAGCCTTATTCTTGTACCAGTGCGTTGCTCTAAAAGAGCTGATTGTTCCAGCAGGATCCTGGCCGTACCACTCCCAACAGTCCCAAAACCCAGCAGACCTACATTTATAGTCTTACCCATAGGATTATACCTTTTCCAATGTTAAATTTTGAATGCTGAATGCTAAATTGTGGAAGAACATTTAAAAAACATATACCTTAATTCAAAATTCAGCATTTAGCATTCAACATTTAATTGCGCAGCAGATTGGGCTGTTAAGCTGTTCGACTTAACAACTTAACAGCTTAACAGCTATGTTAGCAACTAAGGTTACAGAAGAAAATAAACCTTAAGCGTTCACAGGGCACCGCATCTGCTTTGTTGTCGGACACTTGAAGTACAGGGAGTACGTCTGCGTACCCGTACGCCTCGCATCTGCAGCACCCTGTAAACGCTTACAGTTCGGTGGGTTGCGGTAAAACGGGCGTTGTAACCCTGTGAACGGTTACAATAAACCGCACTTGCTCATAAAGTGCCATCGGATTATCTTGGGCCGGCCATGAAACCAACAGATATCCTGCCTTTGATAAGAAGACCAAGCCGTTATCTTGGCAATGAAATTAACGCCTGCCATAAAGACTGGAGCGAAGCAAGTCTCCGAATCGCTCTCATCTTTCCTGATCTCTATGAAATTGGGATGTCTCATCTTGGGCTTCATATCCTGTATCACATAATTAACGAAATACCCTGGGCATTGGCAGACAGGGCGTACTGCCCCGATATTGATCTTGAAAAACTTCTGAGATCTGAAAAAGTGCCTTTGTGGGGTCTTGAGAGCCAACGTCCATTAAGCGACTTTGATGTCCTGGCCATAACCCTCCCATACGAACTCTGCTATACCAATATCCTGACCATCCTGGACCTTGCAAATATACCTATCCAGGCAGAGAAAAGAAGCGACCTGAAGTGGCCCATAATCCTTGGAGGAGGAAGTTGCTCGGTCAATCCTGAACCTGTTGCTGATTTGTTTGATGCCATCCTGGTAGGAGACGGAGAGGAGGCCCTGCCTGAAATCGCAGGTCTTATAAAGGATTGGCGAGAGACAGGGAACGACAAAAACGAGATTCTCGTCGCTCTTTCCCGTATAGACGGCGTCTATGTACCGGGATTTTACAGACCGAAATATCAAGCGGACGGCTCCTTTGCCGCCCTTGAGCCCGGAAGGCCCGAAGCAGGTCTTATAAAGCGCAGGATAGTATCTGACCTCGAAAAGGCCCCTTTCCCCTCTCGCCCTCTCGTACCGTATACCCAGATAGTCCATGATCGTATGGGAATCGAGATAGCAAGGGGCTGTACCCGTGGTTGCCGGTTTTGTCAGGCAGGCATTACCTATAGACCCGTACGTGAACGCTCACCTCAAAAAATCCTCTCCCTGCTGGAACAGGCCCTGGCCACATCCGGCTGGGAGGAACTCTCGCTGCTTTCCCTGAGTACGGGTGACTACAGATGTCTTTTGCCCCTGTTAAGTACCTTGATGGATCGCTATATGCCGGAGAATGTTGCGGTCTCTCTCCCTTCTCTCCGAGTAGGAACCCTTAATCCGGAAATTATGAAACAGATACAAAGGGTGAGGAAAACCGGGTTTACCCTGGCTCCGGAGGCAGGGAGCGAGAGACTACGAAGAGTAATAAACAAGGGAATTACAGAGCATGACCTCATTGATACAGCAGCCCAGGCCTATAATCTCGGATGGAGCAACATAAAACTTTATTTTATGACAGGCCTTCCGACAGAGACCATGGCCGATGTTCTGGAAATCGCTGCACTCGCAAAGAGGGTCCTTGCAAGTAGCAGGAAAAGGGGCAAAAAAGTTACTGTCAGTGTAGGCACCTTTGTGCCAAAACCCCATACCCCCTTTCAGTGGGAACGCCAACTAAATGTCCGGGAATCCGGAGACCGCCTTGAACTGCTGAAATCCAACCTGAAGGGCCGGGACATTCATTATAAATGGCATGACCCGCTTCAGAGCTTTCTGGAAGGTGTTTTCTCCAGAGGGGACCGCAGGCTCACAGGAGTCCTTTACAGGGCATGGAAAATGGGGGCACGTCTTGATGCCTGGAATGACTATCTAATGCCTGACCTGTATAAAGAGGCCGCCCTTGAAGAGAATATCGAGCTTGAAAAATATATAGAAGCAATTGATACAAAGGCACCTCTTCCATGGGGTCACATCTCAACCGGTGTGAGCTATGAGTATCTGCTGGATGAAAAAGAGAAGGCCAGGGAAGAGACTTACACACCGGACTGCCGACATGGTGAATGCCAGACCTGCGAAGTATGTGATTTTAAGCATATCCGCCCCGTAGTTTATGAGAAGGAAGAAGTTCACATCTCATCCCTCACTCAATCATCCAATCACCAAATCACCAAATCACCAAATCACCAAATCACTTACCACCTGGCCTTCAGTAAGCTGGGAGATGCACGATTTCTGGGACATCTCGAACTGGTCCATGCGTTTCATCGGGCAGCAAGGAGAGCGCATATCCCGGTTGCTTATTCTCAGGGCTTTCATCCCAAACCCCGTTTTTCTTTTGGACAGCCCATACCTCTGGGCACTGAGAGCCTGGCAGAACAATTCGCCGTTACACTGACAGGGCATATGAAACCGGACCGTCTGGAAAATTTACTGAGTAGAGAGATGCCTCAAGGAATCACTATAAGCTCGATAGAACTCGTGGACACGAAGACTTCTTTTGGGATTCCGGAATTAGTAAAATATTTGATATTTGTTCCTGGTGTTACAGCATCTCAGGTAAAAAGCTCAATTAGAAAGCTGAATTCAACCCCCAAATGGCCTGTGAGCAGAATACGTAAGAAAAAGCAGATTACAACAGACATCAAGCAGATAGTTGAGTCTCTTCAGTCAATAACAAAAAAGGATATGGAAGACAGGCATATAACACCCTGCCCCTGGCCTGAGGATGTAAAAGATGAGAAAACCCCGTATTTTTACCTGACGCTCAGGTCCATTGCCCGTTTCAACCTCAAGCCAGCCGAGGTAATAGGGTCGATTATGGGGCTTTCCGAGGACATGATGAAAATGTTGCGAATTCTCAAACTGGCCCTGATCGAGTAAAATATATAATCTGTGTCAATTTAGGGACGTGGAAAAAAATAATCATCCCAGAATTATCAGAAGGTTAATACTCGGACATTTTGCGAACCTATTTAATTGCCGCTTAACGTATGGATGTTCAACCAATTGCGTCAGAATATTATTTGTCCGGATATTAACTGGGACAATTTATTTTTTCCGTGTCCCTAAGGAACGGGAGATAAATAAGTTGAACAAAAATTAATAGGATTTTTTGTTGTATTCAAGGCGCGAGGAGCGAGCATAACGGGTTATGTGATCGACGAGCAAAAAAGAAGACGGCAAAAAAGACATTAATTTGTTCAAGTTATTTATTGTACGTTCCTAACAGGATAATGAAAGATTAATTCAACTCAGTCAAGAGCGCTCCCCTGTTTCCCCTGTAGACTGTGGACCTTTGTCCAGTCTGATGGCAAGGGTACTGGTATTTCTGTAGAAACCTTCTTTTCCATATTTCTTATCTTGGCCTAATGCCGGCATCACTGGCGGCTTTAGGTGATGGTTGATTAACGATGATCCTGCAAAGACCTTTTCGAAAAGCGCTATAGAGGGCGCCATAGCCGTCCGCGTGTATGCTGTTGTAGTCCATTTTAAAGTGCAAAAAGCTCCAGCAAACAACTCACTGTCTTGATTTGAGCACTTTTGGAAATCACACCGAGTTTTTGAATCAGTCTGGATTTATCTACTGCCCGCATTTGGTCTAATAGGATCAATCCCTTTTTACCTTGAAAGGTGCATTGAATTCGAGTTGGAAAACCGAATCCTTTTGATGTCATTGGAGCAATGATAGAGGTTTTTAGTGAGGACATTTCATCTGGTGAAATGATAACACAAGGTCTTGTCTTTTTAATCTCTGAACCCTGTGTTGGATCCAATTGAACTAACCAAATGTCGAATCTATGAATATTCGGTTTCACCATTCCCAATCCTCATTATCGGTTAGCGGAGCATCCAGCCATTCCTGGTCAATTTGATCAGCTCCTTTTGTTTTTAGAACTCTATCAAATTCTTTTTTCCATCCTTGCCTTGGTTTTTGCAAAGGTTGAATTAAAAGCCCGTCATCACTAATTTTAAAAACCAGTTCTTTGTCTTCTAGTTGAGCTTGTTCAATAATTGCTTTTGGAATTCTTACCCCTTGCGAGTTACCGATTTTTATCAAAGTAGTCATATTTGCCTCCGATTGTGATTGATGTAATTACAATATAATTACTTTTGGGGTTATTGTCAAACTCAAACAGAATCAGAATTTGAACATAGAGCTGAGGGGCTGGGCAACGATAAACAGAGAACTATAATAAAGGTAAAAACTATCGGATAAATACTGCCTTTCAAAAATGGCACAGCTTTGCCCAGTCCATCTCAATCGCCTTGTTCGCTGGGATTTTACAGTGGATTATGGTGGCAACAAAGTACTATGGTCTAAACTTATTAATTTGAATGTCCCTTATCATTTTATAATGTTTGTCGTTTCCAGTAAGAATGGGCTGGCCATGAGCGACAGATGTTGCTCCAATTAGTGCGTCTGCGAGTTGTAATGAATAACTAAGGAACGGGAGATAAAGGCACTGGTTCAGTTTGATAGGTGTTGTTTTCCACTACAAATCAGGCTATTACGA
>JAGGRV010000236.1 GCA_021159445.1 Deltaproteobacteria bacterium
TCGTGAAGTGGTTTGGTATCGAGGCCCCAGCAACCTGGGCAAGGCCGAATAACATAGCAAGCACAGTCGCCATGACCAACATCTTTTTCCTTTTCATGATCTCCACTCCTTTCATTGACTCGTCCATACCCCATAGTGTCCCAGATCAAACGAGACAATTCCTATTCTGGTCCATATACTATTTTTTTTGTAGCGTCAAGAACTTTGCGTAAAAATTTTCTTTCGGCCAATATTGAGAAGTTACATTAAATCGATCAAACCTTCAACCACTATAAATCTATACAGCAATGAATGTGCCAAAAATGGGAGAATTTTAAGGTAAGAAAAAAGAAGAAAAGAAACAAAATTTAAATAAAAATATCAATAGGTTATTCACCAATTTGTTTTTATGTACCCAGTATGAGTGAAAAGTTTTGGATGGCCGATTAAGACAGTATGTAATTTATTACCAATTAAGCATGTAATTTATTACCATTCTACCACTATCCTATTTCCACTTTTCTTTTAAAGCCATGGCCTTTTTTCTCGTTTGAGGATCAAGTTTCTGCTCAATTGCCTTTTCAAGATAGTCAAGGGCCTGCTCCGTCTGGCCAAGCTTGTGGGCAACAATTGAGGCATGGAGCTGAATAATACCCACCTCTGACGATTTAATCAGGGCATCCTGGAGATAGTTCCATGCAGAATTGAAATTCCCGAGTTTATATTCTATCCACGCGGCTGTATCCAGAAAATCTGCATTATCAGGCTCCTGGGCAAGGGCCTGTGCGACCATGTCCCTGGCCTTTTCAAGGTCCTTGCTATTTTTTAAATGCTCAGCATAGAGATATGCCAGGTTATTGAGAATGGTCGGCGATTTGCCGTATTTTTCTGAAAGCGCGCTGTAAGTCTTTATCGCGTCATTATACTGCCCGTTATATTCATAAAGAACCGCAAGATTCATTCCCACGGCCAAAGAAGGAGATCTATTGTAGAGTTCTTCCACTTTAGCCAGGGCCTCGGATATTTTCCCCTGCCTCAGGTAGATTTCACCTAGTCCTCGATACGGCTGCAGCCATTTGGGAGCAAGATCAGTCGCCTTAGAAAACGCCTCTGCCGCTTTTCCCAAGTCTTCTTTTAAAACAAGAACTTTGCCAAGATAGTAGTATACTACAGCGGATTTAGGTCTCTTTTGCACCTCTTCCTTAACCAGCCGGAGGGCTGAATCGATATCATTGTTCCCAACGTAGGTCCCCACCAGGGCAGGAATAGCAATTTGCCATCCATTTTTGGTTCTGTACGCCTTTTTAAACCACTTCAGTGCTTCCTCTTTTTTCCCCTCCACAAGCGCTAATCTACCCATCTCCATAAAACCAAGAGGGATATCTGGTCGAAGGTTAAGTATGTGCCGGAAATCCTTTTCAGCCTCATCGTATTTTTTCCGAAACGCCTCAATTTCTCCCCTGGTTTTCAAAAAAGGAATGTCTTTCTTATTGAGGATCAGTCCCTTGTCAAGTATGTTTATGGCCTGATTATATTCTTTCTTAATCAGGTGATAACGCACTAGCTCAAGGCGTATTTGCTGGTTCGCGGGGGTTTTTTTAAGGGCACTTTTTAAGGTATTTCCTGCCACAGATTCTTTCTTGTTTAACAACTGGCAACGGGCAAGCAGTATTTGCGCTTTTGCATCACCTGGACGGGCTACTGCAACCTGGTTGAGATGGATTTCCGCCTTATCAAGCTTTCCCCTGGCCAATAATATTTTGCCCAGCAGAAAATGTGCATCCACCATTCCTTGATTCTCTTTTAATACTCCTTCACAAAGGCTTTGAGCCTCTTCAAGCTTGCCCTGTGATGCCTTTAGAGTAGCCTTCGCCATTATTACTTTTTCATGATTTTCCTTACTAAGTTTCTTCCCCAGGATTTTATCCAGTTCTTTATATGCCTCCTCAATTCTGCCTGTAACTGCGAGTATCTCCGCAAGCCTCACCGCTGCTTCAATGTCTTCCGGATCTTTCCCGATAATCTCTTCCAGAATCTTTTTTGCCTTTTCGTTCTTTCCTTGCCTGCGCCAGAAATTTGCCTTTGCTTTCATCATCCGGGGATCAGACGGAAGGTTTTCGAATGCCTTTGTGGCATCTTTCATCAAACCTAAACGTTCCAAGGCCTGGGCACGGAAGAGTTGCAAATTGGTTTCAGACGGATTCGCTTGAACCATTGCCTCGAGTTGGCGACCCGCCTCTGCCTTGTTATCCTGTTCGGCAGCATACTGAGCCATAAAAACATACGAAGCCGGATCCTTAACATCGATCTGTCGCCACTTTTCTACTGCATCTTTCATCATTTTATGCTGGCCGGTTTCTTTGAAACAGAGACTCAAAAGGACTTGAACATCTTTATTCTTATCACCGTCCTTGATTTTTGATAAAATATCTATAGCCTTATGGTATTTCCCCTGAGAGATCAGTGCCCTTGCCTTGATAATGTCGACCCTTGGTCCAAATTTCTCTGGATTTTTGATTAACTTAAGCTCCTCAAGTGCCTTTTCTCCCTGTCTCCCAAGCGACAAAATGGACGCCACCTCCACCCTTGCTTTATCATAATTGGGATTCAGATCGAGGGCCGCGCGAAATGTCCCGTATGCCTTTCTGTATTCTTTTTGGGACAGGTATGCCTTGCCCAGAAAAAACATCGCGTCAATATTCTTAGGAGCAATTTGCAGGGCGTTCTTATATTCCAGGATGGCACGAGTGGAATCTCCCTTGGCCATGAGAGCATCTCCTTTGGAAATAAAATGCGCCACCTTTTCTTCTTTGTTACTGCATCCTGACGCAACAAAAACCAGCACAATAAACAGGATAACTACTTTTGCTGATCTATTTTTTCTCACCGAACACCTCCCAGAACCTTCCATTTTTTTTCTTGTATTCCTTCTTCTTGGTCCTTCCTCTCAGGACCTGCAATTCCTTTTCAAGTTCCTTGTACTTATAACCAAAAATCGCTATTCTCTGCTCCAGGCCCAGGTTCCTTTCATGTTCTTTTGCAAGCATTTCCTGCAATACCCCAACAAGCTTATCCTTCTCAGCGGATTCAACTTCATTGATCCTCATCTCCAGGCCTTCCAGTCGCCCATAAATCCTTGGCAACATGGTCTTTACATCCGGATCCATAGAAGCCGGTAAAGATGCCCCGGCTTCAACCGGCGGCTCTCCATTCTTCTTTCCATCTTCAAGATCTTTACTAAATGCCAGTAATAATTCATTGTCATTAATTACTTTTTTTACCATCTCCTTAGAAATAACTTTAACCTCATCCGCAAAGGCATACGTGAGGGATGCGTCACAGATTGAATTAATAATCCTGGGAATCCCCCTGGATAATTCGGCAATATACTGGATGGTTTCCCTGCCAAAAATGGAATTTGAAGAATTGTATCCGGCCACTTTCAACCTGTGGTCTATATAGTTTTTTACTTCTTCCATGGGAAGTGAGGAAAGGTGGAAATAAACGGATATTCTTTGTGCAAGCTGGGAAAGAGACGGATGAGCAAGGCGGTCTCTTAACTGCGGTTGCCCAACAAGGATAATCTGTAGGAGAAAATCATTCCCGATTTCCAGATTGGACAACATTCGTAGTTCTTCGAAGGTCTCCAGGGAGAGGTTCTGTGCCTCATCAACCATAATCACACAACGTTCCCCCTTCACATGCTGTTCCAGAAAATGTTCCGAGAGGGTTTCAAGGAGATCACTCTTGCTCTTTGTTGGGGAGCTTAATTCGAACTCTTTCACAAGCATTTCCAGGAATTCTTGCGGGCCTAAATTCGTGTTAAAGAGCATGCCAATATCGAGAGAATCTTTTACCTTCTCAAAAAGGTAATTGAGCAAAGTTGTCTTCCCCGCTCCCACATCACCGGTAAGGGCCAGAAAACCTACGTTATGAACGATTCCGTATTCCAGGTGGGTAAGAGCAAGATCATGCACCTTGCTCAGATACAGAAAATCCGGATCAGGAGAAAGTATGAATGGCCTTCGTTTAAAACCGAAAAATTTTGTATACATAATCTATAAGCGTTCACGGAACGCTGAAATTGGAAATTGGGAATTTTTAAAAACTAAATCCTAATGACTAACAGCTAATAGCTCAATTCTGGCTGTCTAATAACGATAATAGTAAGCCATAGGTTCGAACCACCTGGAATCGTTCAAAACTGTTCCCAGCACCTTATCTCTGGGAACGAGATTCATGACGGTTTTTATGCTCTCCTGGGATGTAAAATCAGACCGTGCAACAAGGAGTATTGCATCAACATATTCCGAAAAAACAAGGGGATCAGGGCAGGTATTCAGGCCTGGGGAATCAAAGATGATATATCGATCCGGATATCTTTCCTTCAACTCTTTAACCAAGGCCTCCATTTTGGACGAACCAATCACCTCGGTGGCATTAAGCATCTTTCTTCCTGCAGGAAGAACTGTTAACTTGTCGATGCCGGGACTGACAAAAATTTCCTCCAAATCGAGCCGATTCTCAAAATAATCCTTTAACCCCTTTATATTATTTCCCAATCCAAGGAGTTTGTGGACTGAGGGTTTTCTAAAATCGATATCTACCAGGAGAGTGGTCTGGCGAGTATCCTTTGCCATGCTGATAGCAAGGTTCACTGAGACCATGCTCTTCCCCTCTTCCGAATCAAATCCACTCACCTGGATCGTGTTGTGTCTGGTACCACGAGTACGGTGCAGAATTTTTGTACGTAAAAGCTTGAACTGGTCGGCAACAGGATGGTCTTCATCAATGGCGACAATTTTATTTTTTTCGAGAATCTCAGGGGAAATTTCAATGACTCTTGTCTGAAAATATTTCGGAACAGCAACTTGTTCCGTTTTTTCCGTTTCGCTCCCCTGCAGTCCCCTTTGCCGGTCTATTGCAAATCCTTGTATTTTCGCTTTCTCCAAGGCCTTTTTAATTTTACTCATATCTGCCTCAATTACACGGGAAATCTTGATTGAATAAAACGTACTAACTTTGCATAGAAAACATAGAGGTCCATGACAAAAAAGTGAAAGAGGAGCAATGCGAGGAAAATGCCGCCCACGGCAGTTCCTGCCAGGATCATTTTCCTTTTCTTTTTCTTGCGCTCATCTTCGGGTGTAACAATCGCGGGTATGATAGATAATACGGGAACGCCTGTAATCTTCTCCAGTGTCTCGGTATCTCTCACACTCTTATCCGCATATTCCCTTAATGATGTCACCCCAACGGAACATCCCATCCCAAGTACGATCCCAATAAGGATAATTGCCAGTCTATTCGGCTTATCCGGTTTTTCAGGGAGAAAGGCTGGTTCGATAACCCTGAATGTCTCCCCAAGCTGGGCCTCTTCCATCCCTTGTGAGACTCGGGCAGTCAACAGTTTTTGCTGGAGTTCCCGGTAATAAGCCTTTGTATTCTGATAATCTGTATTGAGTTCATTGTATTTCTTCGCAACTTCCGGCATTGCATGGAGTTTGGCATAGACATCCTTCATCTGGGATTCCAGCCGGACCCTCTCTGCCTTCAAGGAGAAAACAGACACCGTTATCTTATCAAAATCGCTCTTAAGCGCCACATAGGCAGGGTTAGTAGCATCCTTTGCGGTTATCTCTGAATTGTCTTGAACCTTCGAACCGAGTGAAGCGATTTCCTCCTTCATTTCGTTCAACTCCTTCATCGCTGCCTTTACGCTGGGATGCCTGTCGGAATATCTTGATTTAAGGTCAGCCAGTTTCAGCTCAAGTTCATGGAGATGTAATTTCAGTTGCCCAATATTGTCTCCGCCCCCCGCCTGCTTTTCCAGCAAGGAAATCTCCCTGTTTTTCGACAGAACCAGAGGGTGTTTACTGGAATATTTGGACAGGAGCTGTGCCCGCTCAAGTCTTGCCTGCTGAAGTCTTTCTTCTGGACTCAAAACCCGGTCACTTGTGCCCGAATACGGATCAAGAGATGCCAGCTTATTTCTCAGGGTGGCTTTTTGTTCTTCCAGTAACCGGATCTGCATATTGATATTACTGATATCTGAATTCAGCTTTTCAACCTTTTGCATGTTGAGGTTAGTGAATTCAGGAAGTTTTTCGAGATGTTTTTTCCGGTATTCAGCAAGCTTTGTATCAAGCCTGTCCATTTCCGATTTAACTTCTTTCAACTGCTCTTCCAAAAATTTTGTGGTTCCCAATGCGTACTTTTCCCGGGATTCAAGGTTTTTCCCGAGGTAGTACGATGATATTTCGTTTGTGACCAACTGGGCCTTTTTTGGATCTTCGTCCTCGTAGGAAAGGGTAAAAGCAATGGTGAGAAGAACCGGCCTGCTCTGGGTTTCCTTGTTTATTTCAGCGTTGACCGGTTCCAGGATGATCCGGTCACGAATCCTGTCCACCAGCCCTTCAGTTGTTAACTTTTCACGTTTACCGGGCAACAAATCGTACTTTTTGACAAGATTGAGTATCTTGGAACGGGACATCACTTCCTGGGTTATCGTCTGAATCCTCTGCTCTGCGTAACCGGTAACAGTGGAAGGGACCAGTGTAGAAGGTATCTGCTGGCTCTGGATGAGAATGGTTGCTGTAGATTTATATATATTTGGTAAAATAAGGCAGATAAGACTCGAAAGAATCACAATAGACACAAATGGTAAAATTAACCACCACTTACATCTTTTGATAATCTCCTTAATCCTGGTTATATCCTGTCCCTGTTCCATACGGGGAAAAACCTCCAAAATGAAAATGTAAAACTAGCCTGATCTATTATCGCACGTAATGCCTTGATTTTTCAAAGCTAAATGCTAATGGCTAACAGCTAATCGCTCAACTTAGGTTATAAGACTAATGGCTTGCCAGCAAACGCGGGTATTTAAATGAAATGCTTACCCATCCCTTGAACCTATCCCTGTTATAATCGTCATGTTTAGTTTCCTCTTGACTGTATTCGTAGGAGCCGCCAAATTTGAGAGATAGATTCCTGGTAAATCTCCAGCTCAGGTAGGGTGCAACTCTGACATAGTCGGTATCTTCGCCTGCTGGACCATCCTCGGTGGTTGTATCATAGCCAAACTGGCAATTGCCGGAGACCGTCTCGCTCAATCGATACTTCAAAGTCGTCCGTATATAGTTTCTGTTGATACCCCTTGCATCGACCGAATTATAGTGTTCTCGCCCTGCACTGACGACCGTAGAAAAACGCTCAGTCCAGTCATTATTGAGTTCAAAGTTAAAAATAAATCCGTCGTCTTCCTCCGTTTGTCCTTCTTTTACCAGCTCAAGAACAAAGAAACCCGTATCAGGATCAATAGAGAGCCTGATATTTTGCACGCCGTACCTGGTCCAGGTGTACCGATATCCGGCACCAAGGACGAAGTACGTCGTATCACTCAGGTCTCTTCGCCAGTAAAGGCTGCCCGCAAAGGTCCTGATAGAGGAGGCATCTTCGTAATCCGCATCGTAATAATCAATCAAAAGACCTGTGCTGTCCCGGAGATTAATGGCCCAGACAGGGTTCACATTGATTTGCCATAAATCAAGATCCGGATACGGGCCATCCGGGTAGTAGCTGAAGGTCCCGCCTCCGCCCACGGTCAAAGAGAGTATGTCACTTAAGGCATATGTCCCGGAAAGATCGAAACCATAACGGTACCGGTCTTCTCTTACCCCCCATTGCCCTGCTCTTTCCAGTTCCGTTTCGAGAGTTTCATCCTTTTTAAATGTTCCGGTCAGTGTCGTAAGGAATTTGGAATTCCACCGGCGATCAAGGGAAGCCTTATTGTCAGTGTTGATGGTATCAAGATGTCCGTATTCGTAGTATGTTTCACTGATTACAGTAGAATCAAGCTGTAGTTGTGTCTGCTCTGTCTTGCCCAGGAACTGCATGTTGGGTTTTATGCGGGTAATGAAGTCTTCCAGGGTATCTCTTTTCGTAAAAAGAACATTGTCGTTATACTCCTCTGAGACCTCAATCCCTGGGGTAAACGACCAATCCGCCGCCCTTGTCACCTTTCCGGAAAGGACAGACAAACAAAGAAAAAAAAATAGTATAAGGTACAAGATCTTTTTAGGGAGCAAGGATCACATCACCCCTTTCAAGTAATATATTTTGTTGTAAATTTTCCCCCTTTTTTACTTCTTTATAATTAAACGGCAATCGAACAGTTTTTCCCCCGTGGTGTCGTACGATATAAATGTCATCTTCCCTGGCAAAGGTTGTGAGCCCCCCCGCCATGGCCAGTGCCTGCAATACAGTAAGCGTCTTGGAAACATTAAACATGCCCGGTTTTGCCACCTTCCCGATCACGTAATATTGGAGGCTCCCCAACTGGGATACAATAACCGTTGCGCTGGCTTCTGGGATGAATGTACGGATCTTTTTCTCAAGAAGCGACTTTATCTCCGTTGTGGTCTTCCCGGCGACTGCCAGATCTCCCACCAGAGGAAAAGAGACTTTGCCATCGGGGCGAACAACCAATTGCTTTGCAAGCTCTTCTTCTCCCCAAATTGAGACCTCCAGAACATCCGCTGGTGCGATAACATAGTCACCCGCCTGGCAATCTTTAGTAAGTGAAAAATTCATGACGGGCAACACAAAGAATCCCATCAAAAGACAATACGCAATTTTTTTCATAGACTTCCCCCCCCATTATTCTTTAAATGGCTAATCGCTCAATTCAGGTTATATTACATGAATAATCCCCTTAAAGCTATCACAGAAACAGTAGCCAGTGCGACAAGGCTCAGACCCGCTAATTTACCTCTAAGTTCTCCAACCAAAAATTCATAGCTAAAAAATAGTACGATTATTTTCGATGCCTGCATCCCTAAATGGTAGATTTGAATCCGTTGGTCAGGGATGATTGAGACAATAAGTACAATAAAAAGGATAAGAAAATCCATGGGGCTAACTTTAAATCCTTTTTGCCGCCTGGTGAATTTCAACGTTAATATCACGAAAAACGCCAATACCAAAAAGGATAGATCATAGGTCAGCGTGTATTGATGTGTCATCCACGCAACTGCGTTTTTTTCACTGAGATACACAAGAAAGGGTATAATGAAGTATATTATAAATCTTACTATACCCCCGAGCCATACTTTTTTAAAGATATAGGAAGAAGCAATCAGAATCACAAAAAGGACTGCAAGAAAGGAAAAATATCTGGGAATAGTAGACGGAATAAACGCAGTGAAAAGAACAAGCGCGGACAACCCCAGCTTTACTGCTAAAAAACACGACCTGACTAGTATTCCTCGTTCTTTTAGTATTTTTAGTTTACCCTTGAATACTTTGTCTATAAGGTCGTAGCGTTTTATCTTGTAACCGGATTTTTCCGCAAAGAAAAAAACGGCAAGTATTATTGCAGAAAAGATCGTATACCCCGATAAGAGTAACCTGTCAGAAGAGGACCTGAAAAAAAATGCGGAAGTAACGAGGAGAGACTGCATAATATAAATAAAAACTACCGCTTCCGTATGAAAAAAACCGAGGCGGATGAATTTATGGTGAAAGTGATTCTTGTCGGCAACAAAGGGTGACCTGCCTTCAATAATACGTTGAGACATCACTGACAGGGTATCGAGTATCGGAAAACCGAAAAGGATTAAAGGCAAGACAGGGCTAAGAGAAAAACTTTCCTGTGTCAGTTTTATAGCTAAAACAATCCCGGAAAACCCAAGTAATTGACTTCCGGCATCTCCCATAAAAATTGTTGCCGGGTATGTATTGAACCTCAAGAAACCAAAGATAACGCCAGCCATTGAAATGGCCAGAAGTAATATTGCAAACATCCCTTCTCTATAGGCCAAATACCCAATACAAGAAAATGTAAGGAGACAAATTCCTCCTGCCAAACCATCCAGGCCATCGGAAAGGTTAATTGCATTCGTGACTCCAACAATAACAAGGACTGTTAACAGAAAAGACGACCAGTCACTGAGGCAAAAACTGCTTGGAATAAGAGTACCTAAAGTTACTATTCTTACCTTGCCATAAAAAATAACAATGAGCGCGCCTATAATCTGGCCTGCGAATTTGCTTTTATACCCCAGTCCTATCAAGTCATCCATCAATCCAAAGATGACGATTACCCCGGAACCAATTAAGAAAGCATTTACAAACCCGTTCTTTGGCAGGAGAATGATGGCGGTAGTGAACACACCCAATGCCATGGCGATTCCGCCAAGCCTTGGCATAGATTTTTTATGCACCTTTCTCCGATCCGGAATATCCATGGCATGGAGCCGGACAGAAAGCCTTGAGAAAAGCGGGACCAGAGAAATAGTGATAAAAATAGAAAAAAACAGAGTTGTCATGATAAGAGACATTGAATCCGTGATGAACCATTTTCCAAAGTTAAACGCTAATGGCTAACAGCTAAACGCTCAACTTATGTGTTAAGGTTATTTTTTCAAAGATACTGATTCAGTATCGGGACAATCTCCCTTACAAATCCCTGCAGCCTTTCTTCTGCCTTCCGGGGACCTTCTCCTTCATAGACCGGCGTGATCACACGCACAAGAGCACCGTCCGTCCTGTGTTTTGTGAGCGCATCCCAAAAATTGTAAATTTTCAACTGGTATGCATTGGTCAAAATACGACCCCTCTGCGGAAACCAGTAATAAGAAAGCTGGCGGTATGCACCTTTTTGCATGTAAGCACGTCGGACGCTCATGCTGCCGCCATTGTATCCGGGGGTGGAAATATCGATCTCACCAGCCTGGTTGAAGATCCACCCGCTGCCAGGAAGACACGTGCTGGGCGAGTGAATCGACTCCCCTTTCCGCTGTGTCTCGTAATAGGCCACGTAGAAATTCACGGTCCTTCCCTCAGGACCTTGGTAATTTACGATCACGTAATCGCTGGAGTCCAGGGCATCAATAAATTTTTGTTCCATATACTCCCGCACGCCTATCCACTTACCGACTTTTAACGGAAATTCCGCAAAAGACTTTTTCATGGGAATCTTTTCCCGGAATTCCACTCCCTGAGAGATAGCCAGCGTAGCGCCCAGCAAAATAACAGCCACAACAAACTGAGGAGGGGAAAAGAAATTTTTAATGCTCAGTTTTGAATTTTGAATTTTCTCCGTCGTCTCCTGTCCTTTGGCCTCTAACCTTATTTTTTCTCCTATTTCCGGAAAAATCTTATTTAATGCCCACATCTCCAGTAAAAGGATGCCGAGTGAAAACATAAAGATGAACCAGCCGGAGAACCCATGGAAAAAATCCTCGGCAACTTCCGCGCCCCAAAACTCATAGAGGAGGCCTGTAAGGGCAATGCGCAGGCTATTTGTAATAATGGAAAGAGGGGCGGTTGAAATAACAATGAGGGCGCTTTTCCAAAACCGGGCCCTGTAAAAATAGGCAAGAAGAATCCCAAGGACAACGAGAGGGAAAAAATACCGCAACCCACTGCATGCATCCACCACCTGCAGTTGGGTAAATCCAAGATCTATGATATTTCCTTCCCTATAT
>JAGGRV010000232.1 GCA_021159445.1 Deltaproteobacteria bacterium
CTAAAGAACCAACTTCGAAAAGTGTAAACTACAAAATGAAGGACGCCCCGTAATTTATTAGGGATTTATCAAGAGGGGGTTTAATCCGTATCTGCAGAAATAAGATGGACATCCCTCTGGGGGAAGGGGATGGAGATGGCCTCCTTTCCAAAGGCCTTAAAAATGGTATTCATGAGCTGATGCGTGGCAAGCCCCTTGTTCCTTGGGTCTTCTACCCAGCACAGTAGCTCAAAGTCAATTGACGAATTCCCAAATGCCCTTAGCCTCGCCCTTGGCTCAGGGTCTTTTGACACCATGGAATTGGACCTGGCTATTTCTACGAGAATATCCTCCACCTTTTTCAGGTCGCTTTCATAGGCCACACCCACCGGTATGCGTATCCTGAACCTGGGAACCGGAGCGCTTTCATTGATTATCTTGGAATTTGCCAGTATGGAATTAGGGACGGTGATGAGTACATCATCTCTTGTCTTGATCCTTGTAGAACGGATGCCTATGTCCACCACTTCCCCTCTTTCCCCTGAGTCAAGTATAATGTAATCCCCGACCTTAAAGGGTTTATCCACAAAAATACTGATCCCGCCAAAAAAATTAGCAAGGGTGTCCTTTGCTGCCAGCGCAACGGCTATTCCCGCGATCCCTGCAGATGCAAACAGCGGCGTGAGGTTTACATTCCAGATTGCAAGTATCCACAGGATGCCTATGATCACTGCTGCAACACGAAATATGTTCTTAAAGAGAAGGAAGATGTCTCGTCCGGCATCCCCTGTCTTGGCCGCGATTGGGAAGCTCTTGTCTGACAGCCAGTTCACTACCCTGACAGCCGCAAGCCACCACACAAAGAGGATCAGACTCTTGGCAATCATTGGAAGGATGAAGTCCAACGGCGGCTTCAACTCCAGCAATATCAGCCCATGTAGGATACCTATTAAGGCAACAGTCCAGAATATAGGACCATGGAGAAAGGATATCAGCTTGTCATCAAAACTGAACTTTGTAAGGCCTGCCAAGCGCTTTAAGACTTTGTCAATAAATATGTCAGCAGCCTTGGCCAGCACCAGGTAAATCAGCACTGTGGCCAGGGCCTCAAGGCCAGGCACGTCACGAAATATCTTAAAATGATCTACGAGGTGTAAAAGATCCATATTGACATCAAATAGGTGCTATATTATATAAGACTTTTGTCTTTAGGAAAACAATAATAATTAATATATTCAGATATAGGAGAATAGATTGGCCAATCACAAGTCTGCCATTAAGAGGGCACGTCAGAATAAAGAGCGTCAACTGCGCAACAACTCCAAAAAAACAAAAATAAAAAACGTTATAAAGGCACTTGAGGCCACCATCGCAGAGAAATCACCTGCAGAGGTCCAGGAGCATATGCGGTTGGCTCAAAAGGCCATAGCCAAGACGGCGGCCAAGGGTATTATTCACAAGCGCACAGCTTCACGGAACATTTCCAGGCTGAGCAGGAAAGTCCAGGTACTGATAAAGGCCCAGGCAGCGGGTTAGAAAACACCTGTAATCCTGTGATAGACTATATCAGCCACGTCGCGGCTGAGCTTTTGTAGGGCCTCGTCCTTGAGGCCCTCTGTATGCATTACATCCTTCCCCACAAGAAATTCTTCCTCTCTCACAATATTACTGGTCTGCCATATGACCTTGCCGTTTTCGCGGTGTACCAGATGCACAGAACACTCGGCTATGATGCGTCGTTCAACAGCCTGGTCGTATCTAATGTAGGAAAGACCGCTGGTGCTTGTGCTAACAATCTCTCCCTCAAGGATCACATCGGCTTCATCCTTTGTGACAAGCTTCAGTCCTCTGCCCCTTAAAAATTCATGTCTGAGTTCTTCGGTTATCCAGACCCCGAGGAGAAGTTCGTTGCTGCGGTTGGCCCATGGTGCCACATATACGGTTTTTATCCAGGGAGGTAATGACTCTATACGTTCGGCACAGTGGTATCCACAACCGGATAACGAGGTCCAGAAAATACAGAAGGCAAAAACAGCAAAAATGAAAGGCCCCTCGTGACGTGTACAGGAAACGATTTGTAAAAATTTAATCATCTTAAATGCTATTCTTCAGTTCCTTTTAATCCTTTACCACAATGTTTATCAGTCTTCCAGGCACATATATGATTTTATGTACAGCCTTCCCTTCTGTGTATCGCTTTACCTTCGGATCATCCAAGGCTATAGATTCGATGATTTCCTTATCTGTATTCTGAGCTACCTCGACCTGGCTGCGAAGCTTACCATTTACCTGTACTACGATATTTACAGTATCAGCCCGTGCGACATCAAGATCTGCAACAGGCCATGGTTCAAGACTTATAGTCTTTTGATGGCCAAGAAGCTGCCACAGTTCGTCTGTTATGTGGGGCACCATTGGAAAGAGCAAGATCAACACTGCTTCCATGGCCTCTCTCAGTACGGCCCAATCCCCATATTGGTCCATCTCAGGGGTTCCATACTGGTTGAGATAGCCCATTACCTTATTGATCAACTCCATGACCGTGCTGATGGCCGTATTGAAATGAAAGCGCTGTTCAATGTCTTCGGTAACTTTCAGAATCGTCTGGTGTGTTTTTTGTCTGATGGCCTTAGAGGCCTTTGTCCCCTGGATCAGGGTCTCCTTGTCAGTACTTGCTGAGGTCAAACCCTCAAGATTTTCCGTGATCAGACGCCAGATCCGGTGCAGGAACCTGTGGGCACCCTCAACTCCTTGATCGCTCCATTCCAGGTCCCTTTCCGGCGGGGAAGCAAAGAGTATAAAAAGACGAATCGTATCAACTCCAAAAGTATTGATCATCTTATCGGGGTCAACCACATTCCCCTTGGATTTGGACATCTTTGCCCCGTCCTTGAGGACCATGCCTTGAGTCAGGAGATTTGTAAAAGGCTCATCTGCCGAGAGCCATCTCAGGTCCCGAAGGACCTTGGTAAAGAATCTTGCATACAGGAGATGCAGTATGGCGTGTTCAATTCCACCGATATACTGATTTACAGGGAGCCATGCATCCACCCTCTTCCGGTCCAGGGAGGCCGAGGTCTCATCAGGGCATGCATATCTCGCAAAATACCAGGATGACTCCACAAAGGTATCCATTGTGTCGGTTTCCCGCCGGGCAGGTCCACCGCACTTGGGGCAGGTTGTAGACCAGAAACTCTCAAGGTGGGGAAGGGGAGACCGGCCCTGTTTGTCCAACTGGGCATCCAGGGGGAGGATCACAGGCAGGTCTTGTTTCCTGACCGGTACGATCCCGCATGTGTCACACTGGACCATGGGAATAGGCGTTCCCCAATAGCGCTGTCTGGATATCCCCCAGTCCCTCAGGCGATAGCTGATTTTTTGATTCCCAAGGCCCTGGGTCTCCAGGTATCTGATTATGGCCTCCTTGGCCTGTTCGTTCTCCATGCCATCAAAAGGACTGGAGTTCACAAGGGTGCCGGGGCCTTCCCATGCCTCTTTCATGGTCTCGGACTTCAGGTCTTCCCCCTCTGGTTGAATTACGACCTTTATGGGTAACTTGTATTCCCTGGCAAACTCAAAGTCCCTCTGGTCATGAGCAGGGACAGCCATTACCGCCCCTGTGCCATATTCCATTAACACGAAATTAGCAATGTAGATCGGAATACTTTCACCAGTTAGCGGATGCTTGACATGGGCTCCGGTGAAGACACCTTCCTTAGATTTGGTGATTTGGTGATTTAGTGATTTAGTGATTTGTCTTTCCCGTGAAGGTATTTTGCTCCAATGGTCTATAAAGGCCTTTACTTCTTTCTCCTGACTTGTACCCAGACAGAGTTCCGGGGCCATAGGGTGTTCCGGTGACAGGCTCATGAAGGTCGCACCAAAAAGGGTATCCGGTCTGGTAGTAAATACCCTGATTTCGCCATCCTTCCCTGCCAGCGGGAATATAATCTCCGCCCCCACACTGCGACCTATCCAGTTGCGCTGCATCGTGAGAACCTTTTCCGGCCATCCGGTCAGCTTGTCGCATCCTTCCAGGAGTTCTTCAGTATAGTCAGTGATCTTAAAAAACCACCCATCCAGTTCTTTTTCCACTACCTCTGTATCACACCGCCAGCACTTGCCATCCTCTACCTGCTCGTTGGCAAGGACTGTCTGACAACCTTCACACCAGTTAACTTTGGATTTCCGGCGATATACGAGTCCTGCTTCAAACATCTGGATAAAGAAGAGCTGTTCCCAGCGATAGTACCCAGGATCACATGTGGCAAACTCTCTTTTCCAATCATATGACAACCCCAGGCGTTTGAGTTGTTTACGCATGTAGTCAATATTGTCATAAGTCCATGTGGCAGGATGGGTCCTGTGTTTAATAGCAGCATTCTCAGCAGGCATACCAAAGGCGTCCCACCCCATGGGATGAAGGACGTTGTAACCTTGCATGCGTTTGTACCGGGCCACTACATCCCCTATGGTGTAATTCCTGACATGACCCATGTGTATCCGGCCTGAAGGATAGGGGAACATCTCCAGGACATAATAGCAGGGCCTGGAGCTATCCTCCCCGGCGGCAAAAAGGCCCTCTTTGGCCCATTCGGCCTGATGCCTTTCTTCTATTGTTTTGAAATTATATCGTGCTGTCATGATATCTGGGGCTATACCTTTTTCGCCCTTTCTCTATCTCTTAAGACCGCATCCAGAATTCCGTTTACAAAGGCGCTTGATTCCCCGCCACAAAACTTTTTTGCAAGCTCAAGTGCCTCATTTATAGCTACTTTAGGAGGAATATCAGGACAGTAACATAACTCAAAGGCCCCTATGCGCAAAATATTCTTGTCTACACTGGCCATTCTGTCCAGACGCCAATGCTTGGCGTTCTTTTTCAGGATAGAATCGATCTCCGCCTTATGGGTAAGCACCCCTTGCAGCCGGGTCTGGCCGAATGCCAAGGCAGGATCATCTTCAGGGATAGCCTCTGAAGCCAGACCAGTGGCATATTCCATAATGACCTTATCTATGTCTTCAATGGTATTCCAGTCACATTGATAAAGGATCTGAAGGGCAATCTCTCGCCCTTTACGGCGGA
Source organism: Deltaproteobacteria bacterium (assembly GCA_021159445.1). Taxonomy (GTDB): domain Bacteria; phylum Desulfobacterota; class Dissulfuribacteria; order Dissulfuribacterales; family UBA3076; genus UBA3076. The sequence goes on from JAGGRV010000232.1 coordinate 5,066, forward strand.
CAGACAATTTAGGCATTTAGGCCTTTTAAGAGATTTGCCATTTCTACAGCCGCAAGGGCAGCGTCCCAGCCTTTGTTCCCGGCTTTGGTACCTGCCCGTTCAATGGCCTGCTCGATACTGTCTGTGGTGAGTACTCCAAAGGCAACAGGGCAATCTGCCTGCATTGCAACCTGTGCAATCCCCTTGGAAGTCTCAGCAGCCACATAGTCGAAGTGTGGTGTAGCCCCTCGGATGACGCAGCCCAGACATATTACAGCGTCATAGCGGCCGCTGTTGGCCATGCGCCTGGCAACAAGGGGAATTTCAAAGGCCCCGGGCACCCAGGCCACTTCAACATCATCTTCTATGCATCCATGCCTGACAAGTGCATCTAATGCACCTCCAAGGAGCTTACTGGAAATGAATTCGTTAAATCGCGCAATCACAATACCTAAACGCAATCCCTGGGCCTGTAGGTGACCTTCAAATGTCTTAGGCATAATATTCCCCTCTCACTTATAAACAATGTTGAATGTTGAATGCTGAATTGCGGAAGAACATTTAAAAGACATATACCTTAATTCAAAATTCAACATTTAACATTGTATCTGAACGGCTTTTTCGTTCAGATACTAAATATGTAACAGATGTCCCATCTTCTCTTTCTTACACATCAGATAGTTCATATTTTCCTCATTGGGTGGGATTTCAATAGGGACTCTTTCCACCACTTCCATCCCATAACCCTCGAGCCCCACAATCTTTTTGGGATTGTTTGTCATGAGTCTCATTTTTCTCACCCCGAGATCCCGCAAGATCTGGGCACCAACACCATAGTCTCTGAGATCCGGTTTAAAGCCCAGTTCACGGTTGGCCTCCACGGTATCTCTTCCCTGATCCTGGAGACAATACGCCCGGAGTTTGTTAAGAAGGCCGATACCGCGGCCTTCCTGTCTCATATAGACAAGGACACCCCGGCCTTCTTTGGCTATCTGACCCATGGCCCTCTGTAACTGTAGACCGCAATCACATCTGAGGGAACCAAGTACATCTCCTGTCAGACACTCAGAGTGTACACGCACAAGAATTTCTTCGTCGGGCTGTATCTCTGGATCTCCCAGCACCAGGGCAAGATGCTCATTGGGATCGATTATGCTGCTATAGACGATGAGCTTCCATTCTCCACCAAACCTGGAGGGCAGCCTGGTCTCAACATCCCGATTTACAAAACTCTCAGTGCGAAGACGATAGGCTATGAGGTCTGCAATTGTGACAATCTTGAGATCGTGTTTTTTAGAAAAAACTTCAAGATCAGGCATCCGGGCCATTGTCCCATCGTCCTTCATGATCTCGCATATGACCCCGGAGGATTTCAGGCCTGCCAACCTTGCAAGATCCACTGAACCCTCGGTCTGACCTGCCCTCACCAGGACCCCTCCCTCCCTTGCCTTTAGCGGAAAGACATGGCCTGGCATGGCAATATCCTCCGGACCGGATTCGTCTGCTATGGCAGTCAGGATAGTAGTTGCTCTGTCATGGGCAGAGATACCTGTTGTGACCCCATGTTTAGCCTCTATGGATACCGTAAAATTCGTGCCGTACATCGATGTATTCCGGGAAGTCATCATAGGGAGCTTCAGCTTGTTTACCTGATCTTCCGCAAGGGCAAGACAGATCAAGCCACGGCCATACCTGGCCATGAAATTGATGGCCTCAGGGGTCACCTTTTCTGCAGCCATAGTGAGGTCACCCTCGTTTTCCCGGTCCTCATCGTCGACAAGGATAAACATCTTTCCAGCCCGAATATCTTCAATAGCACTTTCTATGGTGGATAATGACATTGTTAAATAAACCTCGTTAAAGAAATTTTCGTCAGTGAACTATGTTCCTTTTTATAAAAATCCATGCTGTGCCAAAAACTCCGTATTAATATTGGTCGGTTTCTCTGATTTAATATGCCCGGCCAAAAGTAATTTTTCAATATACTTCCCAATGAGATCTACCTCAATATTGATTTTATCTCCCCTCTTTCTGAAGCCCATAGTAGTGAGCTTGGCAGTATGCGGGATGATGGCCACGGAGAAACGGCCCTTACCACAACTATTTACAGTAAGGCTGATGCCGTCAATTGCAACCGAACCTTTTTCGATAATGTACCGGTCAAGGCTCTCGGAGATAGCTATAGTAAATAAAGTGAACCGGCTTAGATGCTCCTTTTCAATTACTTCTCCTATTCCATCCACATGGCCACTTACCAGATGTCCGCCAAGACGGTCTGAGAGCCTAAGTGCCCGCTCAAGATTAACACGGCTTCCAACCCTGAGCCCGGATAATGTGGTCCTTGAAAGGGTCTCTGGTGAAACTTCCACACTAAAAACGTCATGGGAGATAGTAACGGCGGTCAGGCAGACTCCGTTCACAGCAATACTCTCCCCCTCCTGTGGATCTTTAATAGAAAAAACAGGATGAATAGTAAGGACCAGGCCCTGACCTGCCTGCCGAACATCCTTGAGGGTCCCAATGCCCTGGATTATACCTGTAAACATTTATTATGGTCAGCTCCAGAAGAAATCAATGTCTGTGACCAGACCATGGACCAGCCAATTATCGCCCAGCTTGCGATGTTGTATCTTTGACAGCCTTGTTGCCCTTCCCACGTCCACGGCTCCTGAACCGCCTATTGCGGGCCGGGCATCCTTTCCTCCGATTACCATGGGAGCATAATAAAAAAAGGCCTCATCAACAAATGCCTGATCCCAGAATGCCCCGTGGACCGTGGCCCCGCCTTCTACCAGAATGGACTGCGCCCCAAAGTCGCCCAACATCCTGAGCACATCCCTGATGTTTACCCTGCCTTGCCCATCGGGCTGCGTAAACCAGACCTTTGCACCGGATGCCTCCAGGGCCTGCCTGTACTCAGCCGTGGATTTACCTTCCACCCCGATTATCACAGTAGGTGCAGAGGACTTCAGGCGGCATATCCGGCTGGAGGGATCAACGCTCAGTCCACTGTCCAGCACTACCCTGATGGGATCTTTAACAGCTTTCTTGCCCTTTCTGCAAGTAAGCTGTGGATCATCCGCCAATATGGTGCCTTTGCCGACCAGTATGGCGTCACTTATTTCCCTCAGGCGGTGCCCCGAGCTACGGGCCTGCTGATTGGTAATCCACTTTGAGTGACCTGTCCGGGTTGCAGTCCTGGCGTCCAGACTGCATGCCACCTTGGATCTGACCCAGGGCATACCGGTCAATATGTGTTTGGTAAAGGGGGCTATCAAAAGACGGCACTCATCTCTCAGACACCCTGTCTCGACTTCAATGCCCTTGTCCTGCAGAAACTCTGTTCCTCCTCCAGCCACCTTCGGGTTTGGATCAAGCGTCCCGATTACGACCCTTCTGATGCCTGCCTGCAGTATGGCATGTGTGCAGGGCGGTGTCCGGCCGGTGTGGTTGCAGGGTTCCAGGGTCACATACAGATCAGCCCCTTTGGCCGCATCTCCAGCGGCCCTCAGGGCATGGATTTCAGCATGGGGCGTGCCAGCCTTCTGGTGCCAACCTTCTCCCAGAATAATGCCTTGACGGGCCACAACCGCGCCTACGGCAGGGTTTGGAGTGGTGTACCCAAGGCCCTTCTCACCAAGTCTAAGGGCCCTACGCATATATTTGATATCTTCACCGGACCACATTCAAGAACTCTGATTGCGGGAACTTTCGCTCAGCAGCTCTTGCAGTTGATCCATGAACTCATTGAGGTCCTTAAATTGCTTGTATACGGAGGCAAAACGCACGTAAGCCACATCGTCCCATGCCCTCAATTGAGACATAACACGTTCCCCTAAAAATCTGCTTTCCAGTTCCCTTTCTCCTCTATCTTGAATTTCTTTCTCAAGATCGCTGACAAAGGCATCCACTTCGTCCATACTCACCGGCCTCTTTTCACAGGCCTTTACTATCCCATCAACAATTTTATTCCGGTCAAAGGATTCACGTCTTCCATCCTTTTTGACTACCATGGGATGAAATTCTTCAATCCTCTCATAGGTAGTAAAACGCTCATGACAAGACAGGCATTCCCGGCGTCGACGGATGGCCCTGCTGTCCTGGCTGGACCTGGAGTCCACAACTTTACTCTCTGAAGAACTGCAGAATGGACACTTCATTGGATTTCAACCGGTTGAGGGATTAGTTTCCTTGAATTTTATTAGATCTACTCCGGCCTCTGCCAACATATCACGGGACATGGGATCTGCATAGCCTTTTGCGTAATAGATAGACCGGATACCGGCATTTATCAGCATCTTTGTGCATATAACACAGGGCAGATTAGTACAGTACAAAATCGAATTGGCTACGGGAATCCCATGGTATGCAGCTTGAATAATTACATTCTGTTCAGCATGGAGCCCTCTGCAGAGCTCGTGCCTCTCACCCGAAGGGACCTTGAGTTTTTCCCTCAGGCAACCTATTTCAAGACAGTGTGTCAAGCCACTTGGCGCTCCGTTATAACCTGTTGCCAGTATGCGACGATTTTTTACAAGAATTGCCCCTACTTTACGGCGCAGACATGTAGATCTCTGGGCAACCAGATGGGCAATGGACATGAAGTAGGCGTCCCAGGACGGCCTGGTATTTTTGATATCTTGTTCCATATTTCCCAAATCAGCCAATATCATGTCGTGCTAGACGCTCGGGATATAGCGGAAACCTCTCGCACAGGGACCGGATCTTCATTTTAATATCTCCGATCAACTTATCGTCTTCAGGTTGGCTCAAGAGCTCTGAGATATAGTTACCTATTTCTTCCATCTCTGGCTCTTTAAGCCCTCTCGTAGTTACTCCAGGGGTCCCGATCCGGATACCACTGGTAACACTCGGGGACCGGGTATCAAAGGGAATAGTATTTTTATTTACCGTGATACCGGACCGCTCCAGCATCTCTTCTGCCTTTGCTCCTGTAAGGCCCTTATCTGAAAGATCCACAAGTAACAGGTGATTGTCCGTGCCTCCTGAGACCAGGCGAAATCCTCGATCCTGCAAGGTCTTTGCAAGGGTCTTTGCGTTTGAAACAATCTGCTGCTGGTATATTTTAAAATCGTCTCTCAAGGCCTCTTTAAAGGCTACGGCCTTTGCGGCGATTACGTGCATCAAAGGACCTCCCTGAATGCCCGGGAATATCTGGCTGTTCAAGGATCGGGAATACTTTTCCATGGCTAATATGATTCCGCCCCTGGGACCTCTCATAGTCTTGTGGGTCGTGGAGGTAATAAAGTCTGCAAATGGGACTGGGGACGGATGAACACCTGATGCCACAAGTCCGGCTATATGGGCCATATCCACCATGAGATAGGCCCCGACTTCGTCAGCTATCCTTCTGAATGCCGCAAAATCTATGGTGCGGGGGTATGCACTTGCACCGGCAATAATGAGCTTAGGCTGGTGTTTTTCAGCAATTTCTGCAACCTGGTCATAATCTATGACTTCGGTTTTCCGGTTTACGCCATAGTGAGCTATCTTAAAAAGCCGTCCTGAAAAACTCGCCGGCAGACCATGGGAGAGATGTCCTCCATGTGTCAAATCCATTGACAGAATGGAGTCACCAGGGTTGAGAACGGCAAAATATACTGCCATGTTTGCCTGAGTACCTGAGTGGGGCTGTACGTTGGCATACTCTGATCCGAAGAGCTGGTTCAGGCGGTCAATGGCAAGTTTCTCCACCACGTCCATGTTCTCGCATCCGCCATAATATCTTTTCCCAGGGTAGCCTTCGGCGTACTTGTTCATGAAGACACTGCCCTCTGCCTGCATGACCGCCTCGCTCACGAAATTTTCCGAGGCTATCATCTCAAGCTGCTCTGTCTGCCGTTCTATTTCAGCCCTAAAGGCCTGAAAGACCTCAGGATCAGTGTGCTTCAAATGAATCATTTTTTTACTCCAATGAGTCAATCATATTGATCCTGCGACTGTGACGTCCGCCTTTGAAAGGAGTCATAAGCCACACCTTGACCATCTCTTCGGCAAGCTCGTGATCTATTATCCGTCCACCCATGCAAAGTATGTTTGAATCATTGTGTTCCCGGCTCATCTGGGCAGTGAAAAGATCATGGCATAAGGTAGCCCTGACGCCTGGTATGCGATTGGCGACTATGGACATGCCTATGCCGGTTCCACAGACCAGGACACCCCTTTCACACTGACCGGATGCCACGGACTTTGCAACCTCACGGCCCTGTATCGGATAGTCAACCGAATCCGCAGAGTAGCAGCCCAGATCCCGGACATCATGTCCAAGTCCTATAAGTAAACTGCGTATCTTTTCTTTTAGTTCAAATCCACCGTGATCCGAACCGATAGCTATCTTCATGTAATTATTTATTCCCTGCCAAGGAGTGTGAA
>JAGGRV010000574.1 GCA_021159445.1 Deltaproteobacteria bacterium
CGCGGTTGAAACCCTGCAAAAGCCTATCGGCTGCCAGGGAGTGTGAACGGTTACCGTAGACTCGTTTCATCTCTCCCAAATTTTTACTTTCCAATTTCAAGTTTCAAGCCGTGAACAGCTACGAATATCTTTAACGTGACTAAATCGAGAATTACATAACTTCCGCCACTGACACAGTGCGATCCCCAAGCATATTTACATAGCTTCCCAGTTCGTTGTCATACCATCCGTAGATCACCGCCTGGGTGATTGCTATTTTCAACATGTCCTGCCCGATTTTCTGTAGGGTCTCTTGCCCTGCGATTTGACTCACCTTTTGTAGATCTATGCTTACTTCTGCTGTGCGGGTATGGGTTTCATTGGCCTCAATAATAGCCGCGGCTTTTGGAAGTCCGATAATATCACAGGAGACATTCTGTTCTTCAGTATAATGAAGATATCCACGGGAATCACGAGCTGCGGCATCTCTATAAATTGTGTTTATTAACTCCTTCCGAATCGATTCGCCGGATGGTTCTTCCTGCAGGTTCACTACCAGAATAATCAATGACCCTGTTGTAGTTGGAATCCTCACAGATTGAGCAATAAACCCGATCTGTTTCATCTCCGGCATCACAAGTGCGAGGGTATTTGCCGCCCCTGTGGAGGTCAATATGATGTTATTCAGGACGCTCCGATTCTTTCGCAGATCTGTTGCCCCTGATTTTGGAAGCCGGTCCAGGACTTCTTGTGAGCCTGTTACTGCATGGACAGTAGCCATCGAGGCGGTCAGGATTTTTTTTGAGCCAAAAGAGTCCAGAAGGGGTTTCATCATGTGTGCCAGGCAGGTAGTTGTACATGAAGCATTGGAAACAATACTATGCACTCGCGGGTCATAGTCATTTTCATTAATGCCCATAACGGTCGTAACTGCGTCATCAGGCATGAGTTTGGTCTTATCTTTTATTTTAAAAGGGGCCGAGACAACAACCTTTTTTGCCCCGCTCTCAAGGTGGCCTCTCACGGAACCCCTCGGTTCATCAGGAGAGACAGTAGGGTCAGTGAATTGACCTGTAGTATCCACCACGATCCTGGCACCATGTTCCCGCCAGCCAATATCTTTCGGATTTCTGGAATGCCGCAAGACCTTGATCTTCATGCCATCTACTGTCATGGATCCCGTATTTTCGTCTACATCCCGGATCACTTTTTTGCCCTTGTATCCATAAAGGTAACCACCAAGGGACCCGTAAGTAGAATCTCTTTCCAGATAATGTGCGATATCCCTCAGCGAGGTACCAACATCTCGTCCCAGGTTGATCACTATTTCATTAAAATACTTCCGCGCAACATGGTGCCACAGTGTGAGTTTCCCAATTCTTCCAAGGCCGTTGATACCCAGTTTTGGGCCGTTATTACCCTCATTTTTTGAGATATTTTTCATCTTAGTCCCTTTCTATTTCTTTGATCTTTATTTGACCTGAATAGATAGATCCCTCCAGGCCATCAATGCTTATCCAGTCTCCTGTTTTTAGGATTTTCCCGTCCAATGAGCAGGTCTTTTCCTTCTCCATGCAAACGAGGTCTGCACATCCCACGACACAGGTCTTGCCTAGCGTGTGGGCCACAATTGCAGCATGTGAGGTGGAGCCTCCCCGGGCGGTGAGCAGGCCATCAGCCTCATTGACTTCCTTGATGTCATCAGGAACAGTGTCGTTTCTGATAAGGACCAGGGATGCCCCTGGTTCTGTATTTCGCCAGTGTTGGATTTCTTCCAGACTGAACACGGCCCTTCCTGTCATGGCACCTCCACTTATTCCTATCCCGTGCCCTAAAAATTTGGCAGAGGTCCTCTCTTCGATATCGAATGAGTAGACCTTCTCTCTCTCTCTTATGACCATATTACGGGTCTGGAGAGAATACAGGTCTTTTGTGTCAGGACTTTCAAACGTAAATTCGATCTCCTGGGGCCCCCATTTTCTATTATAAACCAGCTCTTTAGCCCATTCTCTCATTTTAGAATACACCTTTGGAAACAGGGATTCAAGCGTAGCATCACACAACCTGTTCTCGATCTTTGCTTGTTTTCTTGAAATGGGAAGGGTCCTCACCAGGCCTGAAACCACATCCTCGCCTTGATTCCCAAGGGTGAAATCGCCCCATAATGTGAGTGTATTCCCTGGCCATCTGGGGCTGTGAGTAAAAAAGACCCCTGCACCGGACTTCCGGGATAAATTGCCAAATACCATGGTTTGAACTGTTACAGCAGTACCCCAGTCGTCGGAGATGCCCATAATTTTACGATAGGTTTCAGCTTTAGGTGTATGCCAGGAATCAAAAACCTTCCTAATAGCAACAAGAAGTTGCTCAAAAGGAGATTCCTTGATTTCTATACCGTTGTCAAGGATCAACGACTTGTAAGCCAAGGTAATGTCCTCCATCTGCTGTCCGGAAAAATCTTTTTTGAAAGGAGTGCCTAAACGCTGCTTAAAATCAACGATGATATCATCGAACTCATCTCTTTCCAGGCCAAAAGCCATACCGTAAGACTGGAGAAATCGCCGGTAGGTATCCCAACTGAACCACTCATTGCCTGTCTGCTTAATCATTCCATGAACGATAATTTCATTGATTCCCACATCAAGGAACGTGTCCATCATCCCAGGCTGAGGAATGGCAGAACCGCTCCTTACTGCCAGAATCAAGGGATTATAATGGTCACCAAAGGTCTTTCCGGTCAATTTTTCAAGAGTGGCTAACTCAAGGGCCACCTGTTCCTCGAAGTTTTTCTTCGCACGTATGTAGCGATCAACAATCTCACGGCATCTGAAAACTTCGGTAGTAATAATGAAACCAGGGGGAACCGGGAGGCCATAGCTGTTCAGCTTGACCAGATTGAATCCCTTGTTTCCGAGGTGGATAACGTCTGATACACCTTTCTTTGTAGGATAGATCGGCGTTATTACCTTTTGGGGATTATAACTGAGCAATAAGCGCAAGTCCTCTTTCGGGAGCTCATCCGACTGATGATAAAGGGTATTCAAGATATGGCCTAAAAAGAGATCAAGCTGTTGAAGACCTAAAGAAGTAGCGATTCTGTCGCGCAAGAAGATTTCTGTGATACGGTAGGGCAATTTTTTTCGGTCGTCAGACCCTTCAGATGGGAGATACTTGGGCAATAGCCTCCCGGCCGGCATCTGATCCAGGATTTTGGAAAGATTTTCCTGATGAATATTGTTGAAGTAGTCATTGGTGATGTTTCTTACAGCCTGGGAGAAACCACGGAAGATATCCAGATACTGAGTTAAGGAAAACCCCCTGATTCTGAGAGAATGGGCCAGCAGATCCAATTGGCGCTCTATCTCCAAAGATGAGATGCCATCCAATTTGAGGGCCAAATCAAAGAGGCGTAAGTAATCAAAAATCTGGGAAAAGGTGGCCCTTGTGATCAGTTTAAGATCAATTGTTTTAATAATTTTTTCAAAAAGGACATTCACCAGGGACTCCAGCCGGAAAGTCAGCCCTAGTGCATCAAATTTCGACTCGTGGTAGCTACCATACATGGATGGGATATCAACAGTGAAATGCCTCTTTCTGTAAATGTTTTCCCTGACCTCATAATTCTCGGACGATAGGATAACTCCCCTCAGCTTTTCAAGATAGCCCAGCAGCAATTCCAGTTTCAGCCCGGCATCTTTCTCGCCAAGGGCCTTTTCCAGTTTTTCAAGATCAGGCAATCCGCTGGACCGGAGCTGCGTCAGGTAGCTATTTATTTCAGTGAACTCCAGATGGTATTTCTGATAGAGGAGCTTGTAGAAAGTAATCCCCAGTTCAATTCTTTTAAAATCAAGATTTGATATACCTGGAATTTTACCCATTAATGTCTTGAGACGATCATCCTCAGTATTTAAAAGATCATCTACATTGCTTAGTCCCTCGGTCTGAAAAAGATGGGTAACGATCTTGTGGACGCTATCAATATTGGGCCCTTCTGTCTCAACCTGCTCGTAGATATCCGGAGGCACAAAAGGCCTTATACCCTCCTTGCTCCTGGTCTTCCAGAAGTTCAGAACGGCTTCCATAAGGTCGATGAGTTGGTTACTGCTCTCAACGTGACTCTGCTTTCTCAAAAAGTGGATAAGGGGGTCCTTACGCAGACATATTTCATCGATCTCGGTGGAGATATCCCTGAGCCTCCCCTCTGCTCCGATGTCATTGAAATATGTAGGGAAAAGACGGGTCAATTGCTTGACCAGGTTATAAACCGGACTAATGTCGCTATTTAGCAACTGAGTTATGTCGCGGGGGAAAAGGTCAGTATCCTTGATTAAGACGCCGCTCAGTGAAAGGTGGATGATCAGAGAGGACAGCAGTTTTTTTGACCACTTGGGATTCATTTCTATAAGTTGAATCCAGGTGCGTATATTTTGAATATGGGCGGGATTTGCCCTGATCTGCCAGTCTTCACCGATTCCTTTTATCTCCGGCGTCTGGAAACCAAGTGAGACGACTGAATCGATAAAAAATTCTACAAGTTCACTCTCTTCAGTCTTATAGACCCCCCGCCCTATGTTCAGAACACAGTTCAATGCCGTCCCTGGGAATTTCTCTGTACTCCTCCTTAAAATTGCAAAAGTCTTTTCCAGAGATTGCTGAATGGCCAGAGGATCTTCATGATGAATGAGCCAGACAAGGGTTCGATTGATGTTCCTTAAGGTCTCTTCGTGAACAGGTGAAAGACCTGTAGTATCCATAATGCGAAGGAGAAACAGCAATTTCCAGTGGTTTCCCTGTGCCTTGTCATCTCCGGCACTGAGGAGTTTTTGAGGAATCTTACTGTAACAGGTGATGATTTGACCATATCCCGGAAGTCTAACAATTCGATCAAGAATGGTCTTTGAGCTGCCGTCCGAAGAGCTGACAATACTTTTCAGCCTTTCCTGGCAGGCCTTTAGCTGTTTGTGGGAAACAGGTCTGAAAATCTCATCCAATCTTGCCTTGCCGGATTCTTTTTCAAACCAGACCAGCGGATCAACTTGCTCTAGCCAGTAGTCATATGTATATCGAAAGTATCTGATCAAAAGGTGATTTATGATAGTAAAGTCTGATCCTGAAGGGACTGCTTGAGAATAGCTCCTTCCAAGCCTTTTGAGCTGATAAAAACTTTTAACAAATAAAACAAACGTCTCTTTCGGATAATGCCTGATTCTGTCAAATGCATAATCCAGGACAGGCAAGAATCTGAAAAGATCAGTGCCGGCATCTTTAATGATTTTTTGAATGAAAGAGAGGAGATTGTCAGACGCATTGATCCTAAGTTTTTCGTCCCTGGAGGAATCAATGGCCTGAAAAAAGATGTCTATATACAGTCTGGCTGCTTCAGGCCCTTTAGGCTGGATTTGGAGTACGTGGAAATAATTAAGCGCATAGCCTCTTGCTTCCTTTACAATAAATTCCCAGTTCTTGTAAGGGTGGCAAATTTCTTCCAGGAATGTCTGTAATCTCTCTCTGACGCCATGGTATTCACCCATGACCTCCTGTAAGATTTTATATCTCTTATCAACAGTGACATCAACGCGGCTGTAGGCAATATTGACCTCTAGAGCCTTGGATGGCATGTCCGTATATTCTCCTATTGGAAGCTATTGGCCCTGTATTGAAAAATTTGGTTGGTCCATGACCGATTTCTTATTATATATTTGTAGCATAATACCTTTCTTATCATCAATATTTTTAGATTCAAGTGCTGGCCTGGCAAAAAACAACGTTTTATAGTAAGCGTTCACATGGCACCGCATCTGCTTTGTTGTCGGGTACTTGAAGTACAGGGAGTACGTCTGCGTATCCTCCGCCTCGCATCTGCAGCACCCTGTAAACACTTACAGTTCGGTGGGTTGCGGTAAAACGGGCGTTGTAATCCCGTGAACGGTTACGTTTTATAAAGGCATAGGAGGGATGAATAATCTCAATAGCTCAGAGGTCGTCCGGATCAAGGCCCATATGGCTGGTACTGTGGTGGACATGAATTCGTCACTCATGCCTGGCATACACGTGAGGGAAGGTGAGGAGCTTTTGACATTGGAGAGGATGAAGCTTTTCTACACGGTTTCAGCTCCGTACACAGGTGTGGTAACTGCTGTGATGGCAGGGTTTGGCAGCAGAGTTCTGGAAGGGGAAATATTGTTTGAGATGGAGGTTCAGGGACGCTGAAGTCCGGGCAGTCCTGTCATTGGTTTCAGGAGGCCCTTGTCTCCATCCAATTCATAGTATCCACCAATTAACAATGGATAATTGTCAGGTATATGACCTACGGGAAGATCAGTGATTATGGGGACCCCGAGGGAATTGAGCCGGTCCTGCAAAAGTGTTTGTAATAGCTTTTCCGGCTTTTCACTTCCATGGAGCCGGCCTACAGCAATTCCCGCCAACCTGGATAACTTTCCTGTAAGTAGAAGCTGCGTAAGCATCCGGTCAAGGCGATAAAGAGCCTCGTTGTGATCCTCAATCAAGAGGATTGCTCCATCCCACTTGGGCTCATAAGCTGTACCGATAAGATGGGTAATACACGTCAGATTTCCTCCAATGAGTGGGCCTTTTGCCTTGCCAGGGCTAAGTATAGTGCCGGACAGGCTGGGGAATTTTCCTTGATCCAGGCACGTCCATAGGGCTTTTTTTGCGGATTCTGTTGTGATCGGTAAGGTTGAAATCAGAGGACCGTGTATTGACAGATGACCTTGTTGGGAAAGGGCTGAGTGGAGGAAGCTTACATCACTGAAACCTATCAGTACCGGAGCCTCATGTCCAATTCGGTCCCATGGCACCATGTTTAGCCAACGCAAGGACCCGTATCCTCCCCTTAAACACCATACAATGTCTATGGATGTGTTCAAGAGAAGATTTGTAAATTTGTCGGCCTGGAGCTGGTCTTTCCCTGCAAGATAGGGCAGGGAAGGCATGCCCTCGGTCTGATCAGTAAATGTATCATTGATAATTTTGAGCCACGGAGTTTTTTTTTCGATTATCTTGAGACCTGCATCCAGCTTTTCTGATTCCAGCGGACTGGAGGGAGCAAAAAAGGCCACACGACGGGGTCTGATATGGATTGAGGAGTAGGGCACTTTTCTTGACTTTGCTTTAGTTGTTATTAATTTTACTTTACTTTTAAGGGTTGACGGACTCGCAAAAAGTTTCTCGATTAACGCCTTTGATTGTATGTGGACGACAAGTTTGAAAATATATAGTACAATATTTCTAAATTATAGAATAAATATGATTACATTGCAAAAAGATCTAAAATATATAGCGGGATAGAAAGAAAAATATGGGGAAAAAGAAGGATTATTACAGGTTACTTGGTGTTTCAAAGAATGCCTCTCCTGAGGAGATCAAGAAGGCATTTCGAAAAATGGCACTTAAGTATCATCCAGACAAGAATAAAGGGGATAAAACTGCTGAAGAGCGCTTCAAAGAGGTTAACGAGGCCTACGCAGTGCTGAGTGATCCTGAAAAACGACGTCAGTATGATACCTTTGGTTCCACAGAATTTCATCGCAGATTTACACAGGATGACATCTTCCGGAATTTTGATTTTACTAATATTTTTCAGGATCTCGGAGGCGGTGGAGTTTTTTTTGGTGGACGAGGCGGTACGGAAGTCTCCTTTGATGAAATCCTTGGGCAGGCCTTTGGGGCGAGGGGTGGAGGCTTTGGTGGCCGTTCATGTAAACAAGGTTTTCAGTATTCACAACCAATCGGGCAGGATGTGGTTTTAGAGCTGGCCCTTTCCCCAAATGAGATCCTTAAAGGTTCACATAAGTTAATATCGATCCAGACCGGCGGGAGTCCTGAGCGAATCTCCGTGCATATTCCAAAAGGCATCAGCCCTGGGAAAAAAATCCGGGTGATAGGCAAAGGGGGACAGGGACCCGGAGGCAGAGGCGACCTCTACCTTCTGATCAGTCTTAAGCTGGATTCCGGTTTTCGTCCAAACGGTTCAGATGTGGAAGTGGATAAGGTTGTAAAATTTACTGATGCCTGCCTTGGCACAGAAGCGGAGGTCCCGACTGTGGAAGGGGGGACGGTGAGGCTCAAGATTCCTGCAGGTGCACGGTGTGGACAGAAATTGCGTCTGAGGGGGAAGGGTCTCCCAACCGCTTCTGGTGGCAGAGGAGACGAATATGTTCGAATAATGATTGAGGTGCCGGCCAAGCTTACCTCGAAACAGGAGAAACTGATATCAGAGTTGAAAAAGCAAGGTCTTTAGGATCCGTTTGGAATTCGCGCTCAGGCTCAAGGGGTAGGTAGGGCATTTGCCCTACCTACCCCTTAATTATTATTTCTCGAAATAAGAATGTGTCTATCGTTACTTTCTGCCTACTCTAAATCAATGGATTTTTTTGTTGTTCCCCTTCTTTTGCTTTCTTTGGCCTCATATTCCGCCATACAACTGTCGTTTTTACCTTTTGTAAGGGAACATTCCAAATACTCGGAAATTTCCATCACACAAGCCCTTATGGCCTTTCCTGCCGGGGTCTTTTTATGTCTGTCGAGATCTCCAGAAAAGCCTCCTCTGCTCAGTCCGAATCTCAGACCGGATGATTTGGAGCTGGCCTCTACGGTTCTCGCATCAGCGATTTCTCCAGTTTCAACATCTATCACCTTCAAGTCAACCGCAATATAGGCCTTGCCTCTTTTCCCTCCTATTCTTATTCCTTGGAACGAAAAGCCTCCCCCTTCTCCGCCTGTCGATTCCTCAAAGGCCGAGACAGTAGCAGCAACCAGATATTTTGCGCCAGTGATATTTCCGATCTTAGTACTCGTACTTTTACTGATCCTGCCGGAAGCTCCCAGATCCTGCTCTCCAAGCACTGCACTAAGTTCTTTTCTTTCGAGCACCCGGAACGCCTTCATGCTGGCGAGTTCTGCAATGAGCATATCTTGAAGGTCCCGTCCCGCAGTCCTGCCCCACCAGCCCGCGTTAGTAGTGTTGGTAAATCTCAAGATACCAATCCGGGGTTTTTCTTTGGCAATGGCCTGAGAGAAAACAACGAATGCCAGGGCAAAAACCAATGCGATGATAACTTTTTTCATAATTTTTCCTCCTAAGTAAAAGTTCCAATGAGGCTGAAGATGTATTTAGGGCCTCTGTAACCATTAGAGAGCATGCTTAACAATATAATTCTTCACTGCGTCTATCTCTGCAGGCAAGACTTCATATCTGTTTGATCTATCTTCGATCCCCTTTAATGATTCCGGTCTCTCCGGTTCCCTGCCTATGGCCTTGCGTACAGCATCAGGAAATTTTGCCGGATGTGCAGTGGCCAGACAGATAGTGGGTCCCTTTGGTAGATCAGCATCCAGCCTCTCAGCCGCGGCCACGCCCACTGAAGTGTGGGGATCCAGAATATAACCTGTTTTTTTATAAATATCTCTAATAGTTGTGATCGTTGAGGTCTGGTCTATAGAGGCAGAGGCAAAATCCCTTCTCACCTGGGCCAATTCTTTCTGGCTAATAATAATTTCGTCTTTTTTATCAAGAAACATAAATGCCTGTTTTACCCGTTCTGGCTCCTGATTGTACAGGTAATAAAGATAGCGCTCAAAATTGCTGGCGACCTGGATATCCATGGAGGGACTTATGGTGTGAATCACTTTACTTTTGGCATAGCGGCCCTGCAGGACAAAACGAGTCAGAATATTGTTTTCATTGGTGGCAAGGACCAGTCTTCCTATATTAGGTCGAATAAGCTGTTTTGCTATATAGCCTGCGAAGATATCCCCAAAATTCCCGGTTGGTACGGAGAAATTGACTGGTTCATCTCCTGTTTGCCCTTTCATCTTCAGGGCCGCATAGACGTAATATACGACCTGGGCAAGGACCCTGGCCCAATTGATGGAATTGATGGAGCCCAGATGATATTGAGACTTGAAGTCAAGTTGATTGAATATGGCCTTGACTATGGCCTGGCAGTCATCAAAAGTGCCTTTCACTGCAATATTAAAGACGTTCTTCTCCGGCACCGTGGTCATTTGAAGGGCCTGTACTTTACTCACTCGTCCCTGGGGATGGAGTATAAAGATGTTTATATTATCCTTTCCTCTGACCCCATAGATGGCTGCACTTCCTGTATCTCCGGAGGTGGCGCCGAGGATGTTCATTCTCTCACCTGATTCTTTAAGAAGAAGAGAAAACAGGTTTCCTAGGACCTGTAGGGCAACGTCCTTAAAGGCCAGGGTCGGCCCATGGAAGAGTTCCAGGACATAGTGTTTCCCGACTTTAACAATAGGGGTGACTTCAGGCGTGTCGAATGTGGTATAGGCATCATGAATGAGTGGCTCAAGCTTTTTGTCTGAAAGATCGTCAACAAACAGGCCCATAATTTTCAGGGCAAGCCTTGGATAACTCAGGTCTTTCCATTCATCAAGAGTGGCCGAACCCACAGATGGGAGGGGATCCGGCAATAACAGCCCTCCGTCTGCAGCAAGCCCCATCATTACGGCTTCTGTAAAGGATATCGGATCAATCCCTCCGCGGGTGCTTATGTATCTCATCAATTTTTTCCATGCTCATGGTAGGTGTGATCGTGTCCGTGGTGATGGCCAGGGGTTTCAGGGTTCTCGATGGGACCTCCGGCCAGGTCCAGGGCGTATTGCAACTTTTCAGTAACCTGTTCAGCGGCGCTTATCGCCTTTTTGAGTGCTTCCTTTACCTGAATATTCTCTGAATTTTCACATAGCTTGGCCCACCTGTCGATTTCGGCTATGTGCTCATGGTTATGTGCAATCCAATGGGGTAGGAGCACCCTCAGCTTTTCCAAATCGGTCATTTTAATGCAGGTTCCTTTCAGCATAGATATTTTAATATTAAGAGGTGTTATTATCGTAAGCGTTCACGGAACGTTGAAATTAGAAATTAGAAATTGGAAATTTGGCCTTCATGCTTTTGTACTGTTTTAGATGATCGTATTATCTGATAGCCTACGGTGTTCTGAACCTTTTTGTTCCACTTACCCAAATTTCTAATTTCTAATTTCTAATTTCCAGCCGTCAACGGCTACATATTATCTTAAGCTACTATTAATTGAAAGGGAACTACTCTTGAGACTCCAATATGATCCTGTTCTTTAATAGGTCAATGCTGGTAATGCGGGCAGGAATGATTTTAGGGGCATCGAACAATCCCTGTATCTTGACCCCTTCAGAACAGGGCTCTACCAGGATGGCATCACGTAATATTTCTTCTTCTGTATCGCCCTTTTTAAGATAGATTGTGGATTGGCACATCTCTTAAGGTCCTTTTATAAAACGGAATGTTGAAATTAGAAATTAGAAATTAGAAATTTGGCCTTTATGCTTTTGTATTGTTTCAGAGTAACCGTTCACACTCCCTGGCAGCCGATAGGCTTTTGCAGGGTTTCAACCGCGG